>CAIVFQ010000157.1 GCA_903905285.1 uncultured Alphaproteobacteria bacterium | reverse complement strand
CCGCCAATCCCTTGAGATTTATTCAAAATTATCGATTGGGGACGCCCAAGAAAGCTACGAAAATGTCATCTCTAAATTTCCGGTCTGAAAATCCTTAAATCCTAACTTGGCCCCAAAAGAGGTCTTCGGTAACGGGGGGCCGGGTAGACTATCTGGAAGAAGAATGGCTCTTGTTTCGGTTCGAAGTAAAATCTCTTGATCTTTAGGGTCGACATGAATGATCAGGGGAATATGGTCTGGCAAATTCTCGGCTCTTCCTAGTTGAGCCAAGGACAAGGTATTAGAAACTACGATATGAATTTTCCCATCACGAGGGTAAGAATCTAATTTCTTTCGTACTCCAATTTCAAGATCGTAACAGATTTCAGTAGAGATGTTTTCTTTGAGAATACGCGCTACTTCCTCTTCTGCAGGATGCCCTATGACAGCAGGAAGTACTTCATCCTCTCCCGTTCCTAACTCATAAAATTTTCCTGCTGCTAAATGGGTATCAGCTTCTGTTCTGTAGGAACTCTTAAGATAACAAGTAACAGGACAACCTCTCCAAAAAACAGACGACTGATTCTTCAAAATATTTAGGGGAGACCTATAACCTGAAAATTGTGCCGCATATTCCCCATACCCTCTATACCTATCCGACTCAAATATTTGTTTGCCTGTTCTGGTTGAAAGTCCATCAACCCTGCGTGCTTGTTCCCCTATAAAGGTCCCATAATCAGCTTCATCTTTGAAAGGACGTGGTTCTTCAAAAAGAAAATTAGCGTGTACCAATACATTCGCATGGCGTCGCGTTAATTCTCCAAAAGCCCCTGCTACTGCGGAAAACTCCTCAAAGGATAGAGGCCTGTCCTTTGAAAAGAACATTTCATTGAAAACAACAAGGCAGGGGTTGTCCTTGACTCTTTCAGCATGGATTCTTTGCGATAAACGAGCAATTTTTTCAATGTTCGAAAATATACTTCCAAAAAACGCATGGGGATCTCCATCACCGATTTGAGATTCGTATTCTTCGAAGAGTGTCTTCTCTTGGGAGGAGCAGCTAAACCCTGCTTTAGCTATATCATGCTTTCTTTTCTCGATTCTTTCCCTAAAACTAGAAACGAAAGAGAACATCTCTTGTGATTTACTTTCAAAAACAGGCGTTGACGCTTTTCCAAGAGGAACCCTAAAACCCTCTCTTAAACGTATTCTAAAATCATCAACTATCTCTTTCCTTTCTCTCTCTATGCTATCCGAAATGAATGCTCTTATGGCATTCTTGCACACTTCTTTATCATCTTTAAGACCTAAAAAATCTCTAAAAACTGCTGCATGGGAAAAAGAGGCTGCTGCTTTATCAGTAGTTAAATCAGCTATTTGCAAGGAATCTAATGCCTCCTCTTCTTTCTGCAAAGCTTCTTTTATTTGAAGAAACCACCTCTCCCTTTCTCTAACAAGGTTCTCAGACAAAGCTAGGAATTCTCTAGAGTCTCCAGAAAGAAGGTTGGTTAGTATCGCAAAAACAACCCTTTCTTCTTGAGGTGTCAAGAGGGCATAGGATTCAGTCACGGTATCTCGAGCAACCGTTATAGCATAGAAAGGAGAGGAGCCTTTAAAAGCAGTTTCAAAGGTTTCTGCTGTGTTTGCAACATTTAAGAAAAAGCAGTCACCGACGTAGCCCAAAAGAAGAAGTAGATAAAAACACCCTTTTCTTGCCTTTCTCTTAAATACAGCTTTTCCCATCAGCAATCTTACTTCTTGGTTAGAGTAAGTTTATATCTTTTCTTGGTAGGGTTATCTTGTTCTTCTGAGATAAACTCGAGCCGAGCATCGTAAGAATCCGCATGAGTTGCTCTTAAAGAAGCTACTGAATGTTGATCCCAAGATACAATAAAATCATCTTCACCGACCGTAAATTCCATGTAGTCTTTTTTGTCTTCACTGAACCCTATAATTCCCATTTTTCTCAGTTCTTTCCAATATTGAATGAGCCTGTCATATTGTATCAATATATCCAGTGTCAGTTCTTCGGCTGGGTCAAACTCCATATCTGAGGTTACCATTACATCAGAATAATTTCGTGAAAAGCTTTTAAGAACAGCAGGTTTGTCAGTCTGATTGCTAATATCCAAATCTACGCAGGCATAGCCCTCTGAAATTGACAAGAACATACCGCTGACAAAGAACCTCATGAAATTTAGGAATGTATTTTTATTTGTGGTCGTCATATCGGTTCCCCTTTATATGTTGAGGCGTTTCCGCATTTTACACAATTTTATGAGTTAAAGATAGTAAAGTATCAAATATCTGGCTCGAAGCTTGTCACTTCCATGGCTGTCTACGACAGCCCCCTTTATACCTACTTTTTAGAGGGCTGACCCCAGATTGCTCTCTTCTTTAGATTAACCCAATTCTATGAGGCGCTTATTAGATTGTAAAACCTCTATCTTGGGAAAGATTCAGTTGGTTTTGTTCTTGTGTTAAGGATTCTTGCTTGAGGAAGTCTAAAGCGACTTTCTGAATTGTTTTGTCACGAAAACGATCGATGATTTCTAAAAACTTGTCGTCTTTTCCATAAACAGCGGCAATTCCTTTCATCTCTTTTTCAACGTCTCCTCTTTGCCTGTAGGAATGGATAAGAGAAAGCTCATGGTATTCTCGGCTTAAAATGATAAACCGCGACGCCTCTGAGTCTCGTTGCCTATTTTGAGGATCCGGGGTTAAACTTCTGTCCCTTTGGCTCTCATCACCATGACCAGGCAAATCTTCTGAAGGGTGGGCCTGTCGTTGGTTTAATTGTTGCGCCTGCTCTTCTTTTAACGAAGCTTCTTCTTTTGTTAAAGGCTTAAAGCTGTAGTCTTCTGTGATATGTTGCCACCTCTTAAGGGATGCCTCAGGATTATGATAAATATCTTTTAGAATCTCAGACACGTCTTTTGGTTCAAGCCAGAAGTGCTTCTCGAGGCAAACTTCTTCCTTTAGATAAGTCCGGATGCTGTCTTTCCTTTCTTTCTCTGCAAGGTCTAGAACAATCTTCTCTGGATTGCCTGTTGAATTCATCAGGCTTTTAACTGCGTCAATCATTATGCCTTCAGGCAATTTATCAGCGAGGTCCCATTTATGGGGCAGGGCAGGGGACAGAGGATCGGCCACGGAACCAAAAAGATTAACCAGGTGGACTTGTTCATTGCCCTGTTCTGTCAAGATATCTTTGATTTTCGTGACGGCATTGTGGCCAGCTTTATCATTGTTGGGCCAGAGGATGACGTTGCGATCTTTAAGGGGAGACCAATCGGATTTGTGGACGCTGCCACAGCCGCCTGACCACGTTATCACCGCATATTCGGGGAACAGACCCTTTGCAGCTTCAGCGGTTTTCTCGCCTTCAACGACCAGGACGCGCGCTTCTGGTTTTTGGGAGAGTTGGTCAAGACCATACAAAGGCCGATCGTCTCCAAACCCCTGCCACCGCCATTGCTGGTCTCCTTGATTATGATTATTGTGGCAATAAGTAAGAGTGGGGGTTATTTTGGTCCCTTGGCGATCTTCTAATCTGACCACATAGCCAAGGATAGTCTCCTCGGCATCTTTATAGGCAAAGCGGGCGATTTCTTGCCGTCCCCTCATCATATAAGCCAATTGCTTTTCTGCTTTTAAGTCTGGGGCAGGGGCTGATACAGGGAATAGAGGCAACCACTTTTCAACCAAGGGGTGTTTCTGCTCAACTTTAGGATGTTTTTTAAGGGAAGAAATCACCGAAGAGGATTCATTCCCCAGCCACTCGGCACCCCACTTAAAAGCCTGTTTATGGTCCAGGCCAAGGTGGTCTTGAATCAGTTTCAGGGCATTGCCACTGGTGCCTTCCTCAAAGTTACTGTACAAACCTTGTTTGGTGCCGGCTACTTGAATGCTGATCGAGCCTTTGTTTCCATAGCGCCACTCTTTTCCTGTTTGTGTGGTCGGTTTGCCTAACAGTTCAAACGCCAGCTCTTTGATTTTGTTATTGAGCTGTTCTTTGATGAGGATGGGTGTGTCTTTATTTGTATGATTTGCAGCATTATTTCTATCATACTTTCCATAATTTGTATTATGAGATAGAATATTATGGCGTTCCAAGGATGTATTTACAGATACATTTGAAGATTTCTCAAAAACAATTCCCCCTTGTTTCTTCCTCTCTTCATAAGCCGTTGCTTGCTTGTAAAGAACCCCCTTACCGTACTGAAACCGCTCCGAAATAACAGAGAAGAATTCCCGGTGCAAAGGCTCATTCGCCATGATCTCAGATGCTAAGACATCTCGCTGGTCTCTTAAAATCTGGAAATCCCGATAGTGTTCATGCTGTGCACACTGAAAGCCAGAATGCGTTTCCTTGATCCTATTCCACAGGATTCGCGTTTCCTGGGCCGTCTCGCTGTACAATTCCACCCGTTTGAACGCCGTCTCCTCCGCTCGTGACAACGGCCGTGCCTTCAGACCCGTGCTGATCTGCAGCATCTCCTCCGTTAACCCGGATTGCTGTACATACAGCTTATATTTAGAAAAGTCGGCTAAGATTTCCCGTCCCAGGTGTTTTTGATGGCTTTTCAAATCGTGATACAAAGCCCAATCAACCTGCCCGTTTTGTTTTCCTTCTGCCAAAACAGATGCCGTATCTAACACGGCTTCTTTATAGGCTTGAACCCGTTGATGGGCCTCCTGATTCTCAGGGAGAATCGTGTAGTCTTTCACCAGGTCTTTATAATCCAAGCGCGAAAGGTGAGAACCCAAGGCTTTGAAAGTCTTAAACTCAGCTTGATCGTAATACAGTTGGACATCGTCTTTGTGACGTGTGAGTCCCACATACGTTGCCATGGCGTCCATGTATTTAGACAAGTGCACCAACACAAAGTCTAATGTTTTCCCCTGGGCCTTTTGAAGAGTCAGTGTATAGGCATGGGTGATATGGTCATACTGATCGGTGTTGAACCAAGCAAACCGGTTGTTGGCGACCTCAACCTTAACAAACCAGCTTTGTGGTTGCCGAGGTGTTGTCTCAGGTGTTTTATCTGACGATCGAGCGGCGGCTTTTCCTTTGGCATAACTATCAGGCGTATTCTCAAAAAATGGTCTTACTTCCCGGATCACACCCTGATGACCGTTTTTAATCGAGGGATGATCTTGAGACGTCACCCCCCAATGGTTCGCTATAGAAATTAATCTCTCATTATCATTCTTCAAAAACATCAACCGATCCCCAAGGGAAAAGGTTCTTCCCTTGAGGGTAAAGGCATCGTCTTGGGCTATGAGGCCGTTCTGTTTCAGCTCTTGGCGAATCGCCCGATTGAGCAAAGCCCCTTGCTTATGGGTAGACGCCAGAACAGCTCCCTCTTTTCCCTGTTTGATCCTTGCTACATAGTCTGCGGCAATACGCATCAACAACGTTTCCTCATCCAGGGTATGAAGGTGCCCGTGTTTCTCGTAGAGGCTCAACCCTTCTTGAATGTTCAATTGGGCCAATTGTACAGAGGCTTCCCTCATCCACGGAATAGACTGACGGCGAATGTCCTTCAGCTGATAAAAGCTACCCGCTTGGCTGGCTTGGTTGATCAGTTCCCTAAAGAAGTCTCCCGCATCAATGGGGTTACATTGACTGTCATCACCAATGGCAATCACCTTCGCCCCTGCCTTTACGGCATAGTGTTGCAGCTCTGCCCACTTATGGGTTCCAATCATCCCCGCTTCGTCTATCAACAGAATATGCTTATCCGTTAAAGCAGATCGTTCATACTGCTTCAGGTCTTTATACCACTGGAACTGTTTCAAAACACCTTCGCTGACCATGGCATCAAACGATAAGAACTTCTCTTGGGCCTGGGCATAAGCCCGCCATCTATACAGCCATAAGTCTAAGGTGTTAGACCCAATCTCTGCCTTGATTCCCAATTCTTCAGCGGCTGTCGCCGCCAAGCTCATACCAATCACTGTATGTCCCGTTTGTTGGTACAGCTCACTGACTGCTTTGAGGGCCGTGGTCTTCCCCGTTCCGGCCCAGCCCACCAATGCCGCCAACTGTTGCGTCCCAACCAGTCCCCGAACAGCTTGTTGCTGTTCGTCACTTAACGAAACAGAGGCATTCTCTAAGGCCTTTTCAATCTGTTTTTCCGTGATGTTTTGCTGATAGGTATGGGTGGCTAAGTGGTGGGTTAACGCCACCGCCTGTTGCTCTTTTTCTAAATAGGACTCAGATGTATAGCGGATTTCCCCCCTCACGTCAGGGTGATCCATCCCCCCTCCAACCACAATCGCCGATTGAAGGGCCCCTTCAAATATCTGTGCCACATACGCTTCATCGTCCCCGATCCGCTTTTGAATCGTTCTTAGCAAATCACCCTGGGTAAACGTGGCTTTGTTCGCAGTCATCTCGGTTAGAATCGATTCTGGCCTTTCCAACAGCAGATTCCGGTTTTCTAGGATAATCTCGCTATTCTCAAACACAAGTCGAGACTGAATCCCCTTCCCCGACAACTTATCGGCCATCCACCCGCGATGCTGGGTCGGTAACAGATTAATCCCTAAATCGGCAAAGCTTTTCTCGGTAATCCGAGCCTCAAACCCTTCCCGTTGTAGAATGTGATTGGTTAAATCAGCCCACACTTTGCGGGTTACTTTCACGCCACTCTTTCTACAAACATCCCGATCTTTTGCCCAACTAAACTCACCGTTCTCATCAAGGCTTCGACGGCTAATTATCAAATGAGCATGGGGATTTCCCTCATCTTTATGAATGGCGTACGTTACCACTAACCCCCGACTCACAAACCGTGTCATGGCAAATGCTTCTACCAGCTCTTTGCGCACTTCAGGAGAGAGTTCTCGCGGTAGAGCCGCCACAATGGTCATCGCTGTCTGTGCACATTTTTTATGTTTCTCTTGGGTCTCAAGGGTCTTGTAGTGTTTGTCAGCATACATATCTTCATATGATTCCAGACGATCCCAAATCTGATGGACATCCCTTGCCCACGCCGGCGCACCCTCAGGGGCCAACGTATCTGTATACTCCACATCCATCGCCCGGTTCCTATAATCAGCCGTCAACTCACGACGACTTTCTTGCAACCTACCCCCTGTAATATAGGCAGCACTCTGCACCGCACTTCGACCCGTGCTCCGAGAGATTGCTCCATGACTGAGGTGGTAAATGGCCATAAACTATTTTACCAACTTAAGAGTCGAGTTCTTGTTTTACGGGAAGAATTAGATTGTTGCCACACTGTCGCGACAATTAAACTGACCTCTAATTTTCCGGACAGCGTCTGGAAAATATCAAAATGTTGATAGACTTCGTAAAGACGCACCATTTCAAATAAATTTGTTTTAGAAAATCCCCTTCCATATTCAGCTTGTAAATGAGCTGAAATATTAACAATGATTTGCTCTCCATAATCTCCTTTTCCCATGGCCAATAGATCTTCACATATACGTCTGCCTATATGCCAATACAATAAGGTCATCTCTTGGTTGAGAACACGCGCAATGCGTCCTTTTGTTTGTTCTATTAGATAACGAATATCGGTAATCAGTTTTTGTTCAGGAAGATTTATCATGGAATATTGTTCCCTCTTAAATGGGTTTAGTTTTGTTTACCGTTACGATGATTATCCAAAAAAATTCTCCAGACACTTGCTAGAGAATTTTAGAACTTGGATACAATTAAGAAACTATTCTCATAAAATTATTTTCTTAAGTAAATTTAATTTCATGCTTTCACTATAACGCCGTAGGCTATTCAGCGCAAGGTGCGCTTCAGTGCGCTATTGGCTGTTTCTATCCACTAGACACTTGACAAGGCTATTCGCCTTGTGTTTATTTCTAATCAATAAGATAGGGTGAGGGGTTTGTAAGGGAATAGAAATATTCCCTTACAAACTTTTTCTCTAGATAGGGTTTTTAGTCTTACCGTTTGATAAACTTAAGGAATCCAGAATGTCCCTCTTCCACCAAAAGAAACTCCAATCCATCCAAGATAAAATGAAGGTATTGCAGGAAGAACACCTAAAAGTAGAACAAGCATTAGAAAATCATTTGATAAAAGTTATTAAATGATTTTCTAATGCTTTCTCCTTAGACATGAACACATTGATAGGGGGCATTTTCTCTGTAATCAATAAGATTAAAGCTGACGATAAAGACTGTGAAAGTTGGAGAAAAGAAGGTCAATCTTTCTTGAATAAGAAGGGAAAATAAAACGCTTCTTATTCAAGAACCAGGCTCGGAATAAGCAAAGCAATCACGAGAAAACCCGCTGACTTTTGGAAAGGGATATTAACGTAAAATGACCAAACATCCTCAATCACAAAAGATTAAAAACATAACCACTGAGTTAAATCGTCTCCGTACTCAACAGGTTGTTATTGAAAGAAAACTCTCCCAACAAACCAAATCAGAACGACGGGCCAGGACACGAACCCTGATCCAAATGGGGGGTCTTATCAGCATGATTGGACTAGCCGATATCTGTGACATTACTGAAGGGGATGATCTTCAACTGGATATAGTCTCTCGCGATAAAGCAGCCATACTTTTGGGGATGCTCGTCACCTTGATTGAGCAGATGCCCCCTGCCCTTTCCTCTTTAGATTTGGAGACGTTCAAACAAAAAGGCATCAACATGTTGAAACGGCATGAAGCTAAAAAATATAGATTGTTGTCTTAGTGTAAGATCCTCTGGAGGATAAAAGTTTTATGATAAATATCAATAGGCTTTGATGAACTCTAGAAAAGTTTTGAAGGGAAAACGATCATGACCACGCCCTGTTATCTAAAGTTAAGAGCAACCAATCCAGCCCTCAGACTTGATCGTCGTTACAATATTATTTGCCAACAGGGCCCCCCGTTACCGAAGACCTCTTTTGGGGCCAAGTTAGGATTTAAGGATTTTCAGACCGGAAATTTAGAGATGACATTTTCGTAGCTTTCTTGGGCGTCCCCAATCGATAATTTTGAATAAATCTCAAGGGATTGGCGG
>CAIVFQ010000156.1 GCA_903905285.1 uncultured Alphaproteobacteria bacterium | reverse complement strand
AGAACAACCCGAGGAGCCGAAGTCTTTTGCCTAATTCGAGGCTTTCTCTCAACGAGACGCAAACAGGGGTTTAATATCTTTCATGCCATCCTAAATCCTCAGTTCTGCCCACAATAAACCTGGGTAGTTACAAAAAATCAAAAGCCCTTCTGTAATCTTTTTTTGCTTTAAGATAAAAATAACCACATGCAATTTGGGCTGGCGCATAACCACGCTTTGCTGAACGAGTACAATAAGGAATAGCATCATCGCCTTCCCAATTGTATTGAATTTTGGACAGTAACCGCACCAAACAAAACGCAGCTTTAGGATCACCATTAGCATCTAAAGCCCTAAAATGATCGAGGATGAGGGTTAATTCACTTAAATATTGTTGTTGAAGTTGCTCCTTTGGTGTCAATAAAACCTCAAGCAAACGACTATACCAACAGGCCCCTTCGTTGTGTTGAGAAAGGCTGTTAAAAACCTCTAAAGCTCCCCGAAATTTCTGTTGATCAAATAACAGATGGCCCAACGCTAGGGCGGCAGGCTGAAACCCATTCTGCTGCGCAAATCTATAACCTTTTTCGGCTTGCTCAAGATCAACGCCTATACCAATCCCTTTTTCATAGAATGTTGCTAAATGGTATACTGCTTCAATATGGTCCTTGCGTGCAGCCTTTCTCATAAAGAAGGATGATTCCGAATGTTCCCCGCGTCCCTGATGGATAAGCGCTTTCATGAAAGCTGAATCAGGTTTGCCATAACCAGAACCTTGAAAAAAATGGTACAAGGCAGCTGCTTCGTTTCCACAGACTCTTAAATAGAACATTCCCGCATGGTGATAAATCTGTCCAACTTCATGGACGAGGGAAGGGCGGGAATAAAGCACCATATGAGGAACGAATTTAAATTCTTTAACAACCAAACCTTTTAAATTTGAATCTGGCACTGTAGCCAGAACCATTACACCATCCGGCCGTTGAATAATAAGCCGAGGACAAGATTTAATAACCTTCTTAAGGTTTGGGTGGGAAATCATCTCACTAAGAGCCAAATCACTGGAAAAACTTGGCGTCAAACAAATCAAAAAGACAATCAAATAGAAAAGGGGGAATTTACGCATACTCAAATTATAAAAAGGCTTCTATATTCCAGTTTAGTTTAAAATTTCTTTCAACAAAGTTAAGAAATCTAAAGGGGCAGTCGCTGTAAAGTGCATCAGCTCGTTAGAACGGGGATGAATAAACTGCAATTCTTTTGCATGAAGGGCCTGTCGTTTGAAATCTTTAAAACCTTCAGGACAGTATTTAAAAACAGACACCAACGACCGTTGTCCATAAAGCGGATCACCGATGATGGGAAAGCCAGCGTGCTGACTATGGATACGAATCTGATGCGTTCGTCCCGTATCAAGGACGTAAGTAACGCAAGAAATTTTGACTGGTTTACTAGGGGTGCCGAAATCTTTTGTGGCCTCCACCTTGTAATGCGTACGAGAAAGACGGCCGGTATTCGTTTTACTGACAGCCATTTTTTGACGATTTCGCGGATGGCGATAAATATAAGCTTCGATCGTGCCTTTTTGAGGCGTAGGCTGTCCCCAAACCAATCCCTCGTACACTCTTTTTAGGGTTCGATCTTTATCGTCCGTAAGAATTTTTGGCTCAAACTGTTTACACAGATGTTGGTGCGCCCAATCATTCTTTGCCACCACCATTAAGCCGCTTGTATCTTTGTCTAACCGATGAACAATACCAGGTCTTTTCACGCCACCAATGCCCGACAACGAATCGCCGCAATGGGCCAATAAAGCATTCACCAACGTCGCATCGTAATGACCAGGACCAGGATGCACAACCATCCCTACTGGTTTATTTACCACCAAAACATCGTCGTCTTCATAAATGATATCAAGGTCAATATGCTGGGGTTGTGGTGTCGCATCGATTGCTGCCGGAGGGTTGATTTGGTAAACCTCGCCCACTTTTACCTTATAGTGACAGTCATGAATCAGGTCGCTGTTTTTCGTAACACAGCTTTGCTCTATCCATGCCTGAAGACGGCTGCGGCTATGTTCGGGGTATTCAACAGCTAGGAATTTATCGAGGCGTTGACCTGCCGTATCATCAGCGACGGTTTTAAGGTTTCCAGGGTTCATAATCTTTCACTAATTGAGGGCTTTCCAGCTTGGACCGATGCGCCAAGACTGTGCCTGTTAAATTTGGCAGATGGGGTTTAGCCCAAGCATGAGGCTGGGTTAAGGCTGGCAATTCATCTGTTCGATAATGCAGCCATCCGTGCCATTCAGCAGGAACTTTTGAGGCATCTTCACCACCTTTGTAAACTACCCAGCGGCGAAATTTAAGAGCGTTAGAGAGCTTGCGTTTTTGGTAATAACGGTTACCAAAGGTATCGCAACCGACCAGCTGACCCCGTCGCCAACTGTAAATGCTGAACCACCAATCATGCATAAATTTTGATCAAATTCTCAAGTAAGTTCATGGCCTCAAGGCGTGGACGTTGGAAACAATTACGACCAATGATGGAGCCATTTCCGCCACCCGCTTTAATAGCTTTAGCATCCTCTAACACACCTTGCGCGTCTTTTGTTTCACCGCCTGAAAAGACAACCAATCGTCGACCATTAAAACAACATTGTTTCACATGGCGAACCCGATCAGCCAGGGTGTCAATTTTAACATGATGCTGCACATATTGCTGTTTTGCCTCTGGCATTTCTAGATGGTGGGTTGGCAATTTCACCTTAATAATATGCGCCCCTAACAAGGCAGCCATATGCGCACCATAGGAAATAACATCAAGGGCCGTCTCACCATCCTTCGTCACGTTGCCACGGGCATAAGACCAAATGATCACCGCTAAGCCACAGCTTTTCGCCTCATGAGCCAACTCACGAATTTCTTCAAACATTATCAAGGAATCATCCGACCCAGGATAAATGGTAAAACCAATGGCAGAACAACCCAGTCGCAAAGCATCATCAATCGATGCCGTCACCGCCTGATTGGGCGCCAAGGTTTTTGACAACAAACTGTTGCTGCTGTTCATTTTTAAAATGGTGGGAATGGCGCCGGCAAAGGTATCGGCCCCCGCCTCTAGCCACCCTAAGGGGGCCGCATAAGCCGACAAGTCCGCATCAACTGCTAATTGGAAATGATAATGGGGATCATAGGCATCAGGATTTGCCGCATAACTACGCCCCGGCCCATGTTCAAACCCTTGGTCAACGGGCAGAATAATTAAGTTTCCTGTGCCGGCCAATTTGCCGTGCATAAGCAACCGGGCAATATTGGTTTTAACACCAGGATTATCACTTTCGTAATAGCCTAAAATTTTCCTAACAGCAGAACTAATCAGCATTTTTGGTAACCTTTATAAACTATGTACCTTAGTCTACACATGCTGAGGGAACCTTTAAAGAACTTCATTGTTTTGTT
>CAIVFQ010000155.1 GCA_903905285.1 uncultured Alphaproteobacteria bacterium | reverse complement strand
CCTGACTTGGAAACCGAGAGTCTCGGCGGCCCAAGGCAACATAGGCAAGTGTTACATTGCCTATGTTGTGTAAGTGGTGACCCAACGTTTAAGTGCCCTTGGGCGTAACTAAGGTGAACCCCATAAACTAGAACAGTTGCCTGAGGAGTGATTTATCCTAAAATAACAAAAAAGGATAAATTAACATGAGTAACAAAATGAAGAAAAAACCCCACACTGCTGCCTTTAAATTTAAGGTCGCGATTGCAGCCATTAAAGGTGACAAAACAACGGCGGAACTATGTCAGGAATACGGAATTGTAAGCAGTCAGCTATTTAAATGGAAAAAGAATCTTCTGGAACGCGGTGAAGCTGTTTTTGAGCATGGCAGTAGTGCAGCACAAGGAGGTGAAACTGCCCAGATTGATAAGCTTCATGCTACCATTGGGAGGTTAAAAGTAGAAAATGATTTTTTAGCGAAATTTGCCGGGAGAAGCCAATGAAGGAAAGGAAAGCCAAAATCAAAATTATCAAGAAAAAGCTAAGCAAAAGGTCTTGCGCCCTGATGTTAGGTGTTAATCTTTCTAGCGTATATTACGTACCGAAGGCTGTGCCAGTGGATGTGGTAAATATGATGAATGAAATTAGGGAAATCTATGCTATCCGACCTTTTCAGGGATATAGGCGGATTACTTTAGACCTGAAAGATTCTGGTTATGAGGTTAACCATAAGAAGGTTTATCGACTGATGAGGGAAGCTGGAATTCAAGCTCTTTATCCCAAAAAGAATCTCAGTAAACGCAACCATGCCCACAAAGTTTACCCTTATTTGCTAAAAGATAACCCGCCAGCAAAGCCGAATGATGTCTGGTGTACAGACATCACATATATCAGGATAGCCAATGGGTTCGTGTATCTAGTGGCCCTGATAGATGTTGTAAGCCGTTGTGTGATGGGATTTGATGTCAGCACCAGCTTGGATACGGAAAGTTGTTTAAATGCCTTAGAAATGGCAATTAACAAAGGGTACAAGCCTAAGATCATTAACTCTGATCAGGGGTGTCAATTTACTAGCCAGGAATGGGCTTATGCCTTGTCATTATTGCAAATTAAAATCAGCATGGATGGCAAAGGTCGCTGCCTGGATAACATACCGATTGAGAGGTTTTGGAGGACGATCAAGTATGAGGAAGTTTACCTACAAACCTATGAAACGGTAAAAGAAGCGAAGCAATCACTTGCTGCCTATATTGATTGGTATAATCACAAGCGACGCCACTCAGGCCTTAGCAATAGCAGGCCTTATGAGGTGATGGTTGGAATTAAAATGGCATCAAGTTGGCCTTTTGCTGAAAGTAAGAAAAGGGTTGGTGGATATGTGGATAACTCTAACGAGTTACCCACTAAATCCACAACCCCAAAGGCAATAAGAACTAAGCAGAAAGATGGACAAAATAAGATGAATCACTCCTCAAAAATAGCTGCTTAGTGTTCTTGACAATGGGGTGCACCTTAATCACCTTCAAAAAATTTTAAATTTTTTTATGCAAGTTATTTGCAGCTCTATAAGTCAGAATTTCCAACACTTCCCAGCTATAATCGTTTTGTTGAACTTCAACAGCGCTGCCTAGGTCATT
>CAIVFQ010000154.1 GCA_903905285.1 uncultured Alphaproteobacteria bacterium | reverse complement strand
TTCTTTCCCAACCTGGGTAGTTACAAATAATCTTAAAAATTATAATAAATGATTCTCTTCAGCCAAATTCTTGTGATATAAATGTACACAATTATGATTTTTTACAGACTTTACGGCACAGCCTTGATGTTCTTTCTTATCTGCTTATGCAGGAAGGTTTCCTTAGTCATACAGATACACTTAACAAGCGTAGTCACTAAGACGAGATAAATATGAAATTTTGGACAATTGATGCTTTTACAAATCAGATTTTTAAAGGCAATCCGGCGGCGGTTTGTGTGGTGGATAGTTTTCCGCCTCCCTCTCTCATGCAAAAGATTGCGACTGAAATAAATCTTTCTGAAACAGCCTTTATCGTTCCCAAACCTAATGCCCATTATGATATTCGGTGGTTCACACCTTTGGTCGAGGTTGAGCTGTGCGGGCATGGTACATTAGCCGCAGCCCATGTTTTATGGAATGAATTAAAGGCAGAAGAAAACCCCGTTTATTTTGATTCCGCCAGCGGTGTTCTGATGGCTTCAAAGATGGATCATGAAATTACCCTGGATTTTCCAGCCCATATGCCTAAACCAATGGCCATCCCTGATGGACTAACCGATGCTCTGGGGATATCACCTGTTTGCGTTAGCAGATCCCGTGGCGATTGTATTGTGGAATTGCGTACTTTTTCTGATGTGGTTAACTTAAAACCAAACATTCCTGCCCTTCAAGAGATTGATTGGCGCGGCATTATTGTCACCGCAGATGGCAGAGCAGGCGGCCATTATGATTTTGTGTCTCGTTGTTTTTTTCCCAGAGAAGGCATCCCCGAAGATCCCGTTACCGGATCAGCCCATTGCAAATTAGCCCCTTATTGGGCCGAACGTTTGGGCAAGAATGAATTGATCGCCTATCAGGCTTCAAAACGAAGCGGGATTATTAAAGTCCGTTATGAACACAATCGCGTTCATTTAACTGGCGAGGCGGTTACCGTTCTTGAAGGTAAGTTTTTGAACTTATAGCTTTCAGAGAGACGGAGAGTCTTATTCATCTCCGTCATCTTCACCATCATCTGGACTTGGAAGATCATATTCTGCAATTAGCGCTTGAACGCGCTCTTTCTTGTTCTTTGAGGCGTCCTCATCTTCAAGAATCCCGTGGAGAAACTGAAGTGATTCCTCGTGGCCCTGTTGGGCTGCCTTGGCTGAATACACTAATTCTTCATCTTCTTTTCCGCCAACACCATCCAAAACGTCAGCCCAATCTTCAAAGGCCAGCTCACTTGTTTTTCTTTCTGCGATTTTGACAAGGTCATCCCTCACGTCAAAAGGCAGACCCGTTTTATCTGGTTTCAGACAAGCTACTTCGAAAAGACATTGGGCTGTACTCTCAGTAAGTGCGTCAACATTTGCATCAGAAAAACCTATCAAAGCCCCCAAATCTTTCGACAAAATTCCAGCAGCGATTTGAATTTCTTCTTTCTCAAGATCAGAAAAAGTGACGCTTGGAAGATCCTCCGTTGACCAACTTGTTAGTTTTGCTGTCCATCCGTTATCATCAATATCACCGTTGGCTCCCAAAGCTAATGAACTAATCATCATCATCGCCATCATCAAATAACTGCAACAGCGAAGTACGGAGTGTTTTTTGTTTTGCAAGTGCATTTCTTTGTTTTCTTGTTAATTGGTCTGGCAAGCATCTCTGAAGCACATGAGGAGCAAACTTCTCACTGTGCGTTATCGGACTCTCTGCGTGCTCTAATTGTCGTAACCGATGGTCAATGTTAACGTTATCGAAAACATTCAGCCCAGATACTTGTGGAAATACATTTAAACTATTTGGAGAAATTTTAGAGACTTTTAACTAAAGATAGCATCATTAAATTTTAG
>CAIVFQ010000153.1 GCA_903905285.1 uncultured Alphaproteobacteria bacterium | reverse complement strand
TTGCGTCAGGCCGTTTGGTATTGACCGCGATCAGCTTACAAGTTGCTGGCTACGTTTATAATGGCACGTTTTCGCCCATAGGAATTACAATGGTCTTGGCTTTAGGTTTATGGTCTTGTTATAAAGTTTTCCAAAAAGAAAAGGGAAGCCCCTACCCTGTTTTTTCTGCGTCTTGATTTTATGAAGATAGGTTATTATACCCAATGGATTTCGGAATCTGGATTCGAAAATAAGGATCGAGCGCCCGGAGTGTACATATGCTACATGAGGACGCGAGAGTCCGCAATTTTTGAAAAACAGATTTTGAAAGGCGAAGGTTATAAATGAAGAATATCGTATTTGACATGGGAAACGTCCTGGTAAAATGGTCACCCAAGGATATTATAGAGACTGTTTTTCCAGGCCAATCAAACGCCCAAGATTTAGCGCAAAAATTCTTTAAAGCACCTGTTTTTTATGATTTAAACTTGGGCAAAGTTACAGAACAAGAGGCTGCCAAGATTTATAGCCAGGACCTTGGTTTGCCCATTCATATCGTGGAAACCCTGTTAACCGCCGCAAAAGAGTCCTTAACACCCGTTGAGGGCGGTTTTGAGTTGCTGGAAGATGCGTATAACGCTGGAATCCCCCTTTATTCAATTACCGATAATGTCCACGAATTTATTCAATACCTGAAAGAAAGATACACTTTTTTTGATAAGTTTAAAGGCGTCATTGTTTCTGCGGAAGTCGGCATCTTAAAACCCTGTGAGAAAATTTATCATTGTCTTCTTGATCAATATAATTTAATTCCCCAAGAAACAGTTTTTATCGATGACATTGCTAAAAATGTTGAGGGGGCAGAAAAAGTGGGTATGAAGGCCATTCAATTCACCGATGCGGCCACTTGTCGTCAAAAATTAATAGACCTTGGGTTTACACAATTATCATGAGCCAGCTTAAGAAAGACCTTGTCGCAGCCTATCGAATCATTGCCCATCTGGGGTTGGATGATCATACCTATACGCATCTTTCAACAAGGGCAGAAGATGGTTCCTCTTATTACATGTACCCGTTTGGATTAAGATTCGAGGAGGTTAAAGATGAGTCTCTTTTGCGAATTTCTTTCGATGGCACAATCTTAGAGGGAATAGACAATCACTACAATCCCACGGGATACTTAACCCATAGTTCCCTGTATAAAGACCGACCAGATATTAACGCGATTTTTCATATCCACACACCGGCTATTGTGGCTGTGTCAGCTTTGCAGGAAGGGTTATTAGCCCTTAGCCAGTGGGCCCTGCATTTTTATGATCGCATGGCGTACCATCATTATGATTCGTTGATCCTAAAAAACCAGCAAGGGGCGAAGCTTGCTGAAGATTTGGGGGATCATTACGTTATGTTGCTGCGTCATCATGGGGCATTAATCACTGGAAGAACCATTCAGGAAGCCATGTTTTACACCTATCATCTTGAGCAAGCTTGCCAGACACAATGTATGCTTTTATCCATGCAAAGGCCTGTTGTTTTTCCAGATGAAGAGACTTGTTCCCAGGCCGCAGAAGAACTTTTAGGTTTTGAAACTGATTTAGGCGCACGCGACTGGAAAGCCTGGGTGCGCCTTATTAACAAGACCTAGACAACGTCATTAATGTCAAACATTCCGTACTCTTTTTCTTGGTCATGAACAGCTGAATAAGCAAAACGCTCAAATCTCTTCAAAGCTGCTGACGTTACCGTAAGCAAAAGAATAGCTAAATTCAGTTTATCTTTGGTCGCCGGATCTTCTACACCATAAGCTAAACCCGCCAACCCACACGTTGCAACATTGGATAGAAACCCACCCATTTTGAACCATTTATTGCTTAAAAAACAACAAATCGTTGAACACTCAACATATCCTTTTGCGGCGCGGCTTTTTGATAAAATGGGGTGCCCTTTGGGGGTGTAATTCTCTCTAAAACTAATGCCTCCTTCTTGGCTTAAACTGACACGTTTGTCAGGAGATGGTTGTTGAAGAGGAGTACCACTAGCATCTTCAATTTCAAATGCCTCTTCTCTTGAATCCTCGGGTATTCTGTTAACAGCCTTTGCTTTCCGACCACCTGTTCTAAGCTGTCCAATGTCTTCATCTATAGAACCGAGCTGAAGTGCAGTAAGAGGTGCCATTGGCACAGCTTTCCCTTCAGAGTCTGGTTCTTTCTCCGCCGCAAAGAGATTTAAAGGTAACAATAAAATTAAAGATATAATATAAATCATTGACACAACTCACTTTAAAAGTAAAAATCATGTATATGATATATATTTTAATACTTAATAATTAGTTAAGCATTAAACGCTTATTTATAATTAGATAGAAATATAATGTGGATTTTTTTATTTAAATTTAATTAGACGACGGGAAGATCTGATTTATTTGTTTGAAAGAAACTTCAAGAATTTGATGGGGCTCTAGATTACCCAACTCAAACGGCCCATAACTTTGGCGGATTAGCCGATTAACCCGAAGCCCCAGGTAATTCATAACCTTGCGGATTTCACGGTTTTTACCCTCAAACAATGTAATCATCAACCAATTGTTCATTTGAGCCATTGAATGGCCTTGCCCCAAAACCTTCACCTCAATTCTGTCGTAATGAATATCTTCTATGGTGATGCCGTTCTTTAAGGCATGTAAGGCAGGAATATCCAACCTGCCATAAACGCGAACTTTGTAACAGCGTGCCCACCCTGTTTTTGGCAGCTCTGCATAACGCGAGAAGGCACCATCATTGGTTAACAACAACAAACCTTCTGAATTTAAATCTAACCGACCCACAGAAATCACACGCGGTAAATCGTGGGCAAGTAAGTCTTCAAATACAGTTAGACGGCCTTGGGGATCATAATGGGTGGTTAGGTATCCAACTGGCTTATAGTAACACCACACGCGTGTCTTTAAAGGCTGCGCAACAGGTTTGTCATCAACCTCAACTTTTGAAGTTTCATCCACCAATGTTGCTGGCGTCAACAGAAGCTGGCCATCAACTTTAACACGCCCTTCGGCAATGAATTGTTCGGCTTGGCGACGTGAACAAACGCCGGCGCGACCTAAAAATTTAGCAATTCTTTCAGACATTAAACGTTGCGACATGCTTGCATAAAGCCCTCAAAAATTCGTTCATCCGCCTTTGTAACGTGGAATTCTGGATGCCATTGCACGCCTAAACAAAATTTATAGTCAGAAGACTCTATACCTTCAATAATACCGTCTGGCGCCTGAGCATTAACCCGAAATCCAACCGCCACTTGTTTAACGCTTTGATGATGAACACTATTAACAGAAAGTGAGGTTTCTTTGGTAATGCCTGCTAACAAGGTGTCAGGCTCAACAATGATAGTATGCTGAGGAAGATGCCTGTCGTGGGTTTGCGAATGATCGATATCAGACTCAATCTCTGACGGCAAATCTTGATAAAGGGTTCCTTGGTGCAAAACATTCAGCAATTGCATGCCGCCGCAAATCCCTAACACGGGTTTGTTTAAATCCAACATACGACGGGCAATGGCCATCTCGAATTCAGTACGGTTAGACTTAATCTTAACAGTCGGATGGCAAATTTCATCCCCATATAATTTAGGATCAATATCGAACCCCCCACCTGTAAGAACCAAACCATCTAAACTTTCAGCATAATCATCGATGCAGTTTGAATGATATGACAACGCCATTGGAACACCACCCGCTGAAGCTACAGCCTCACAATAACGATATCGTAAGGCGTACCAAGGCCACTGGGAATACCATAATGCCCTTTCGTCATGGGTGGGATCGAAATAGTCTAATGTTATACCAATAAGCGGCTTTTTAAGTTTCATATTAAGGCTTTGTAAATTTCAAAAGTTGATAAATGGTCAACAGGTATGGATTCTCGAATTAAATAGGGCTTCTTATTGTCAATCAATACCTCTGCAATTAAAGGTCGACTGTTATAGGTTGACGATAAACTAGAACCATAAGCCCCTGCACATGTAATGGCAAGATAATCGCCTTGTTTTAAATCGAAAGGCAATTCAATATCCTTGGCGAAATAGTCGCTTGATTCACACACTGGGCCAACCACATCAACACGTTGTGTTTTATGCCCTTGGGTGGGATGTGCTGCCACAATCTGATGCTGCACCCCATAAAGGGATGTGCGCATCATGTCATTCATGCCGGCATCAACAATAATAAAAGTTTTTTCAGTTGTCTTTTTTATATATAAAATTTTGGTCAGCAAAATCCCCGCCTGAGCAACCAAAAAACGACCTGGCTCGATGACCAACTCACCATGAAAATCGGCCAGTTCTTCTTGAATGGCTTGCGCATAAGCTTGCCAATCAAAAGGCTTTTCATGAGGATGATAAGGAACAAAAAAACCGCCACCTAAATCCAGGCGTTTGACCGTAAGACCATCCGGTAATTTTTTTAATAGGTCAGCAAGAATTTTAAAAGTTTGTTGATAGGGCTGCACAGATTGAATCTGTGAGCCAATATGCACCGCAAACCCTAAGAAATTAAGGTGAGGATTGTCTTTGATGATACTAAAAGCCTCTGGCAATTGTTCAAGAGCAATACCAAATTTATCGCTTGATCGACCTGTTGTGATTTTGTCGTGGGTAAGGGCCATCACGTTAGGGCAAATTCTTAAGCACAAATTGGCGTTTTTTGACAAACTTGCCAACAAGGTTAATTCTTCAATTGATTCAACACTGATTTGATCAATTTGTTCCGTAGTTGCGAAATCAAGGTCTTTCTCTGTTTTGCCGACACCAGAAAAAACAATATCTTGTGCGGGTATTCCAGCCTGAAGGGCGCGCCACAATTCGCCACCTGAAACAACCTCAACCCCTGCCCCATGCTTTGCAATCAATTGTAAAATGCTGCGGTTAGTATTGGCCTTTGCCGCAAACCTAATCAGTAATTTTTGTTTAATCCAAGACGATAAAGTCGTTGTTAAAAAGGTTAAATTCTCAACAATCGTATCAGCGCGATAGATATATACAGGCGTCTCAATATGCTTAATGACTTGGGTAAGTTGAAAAGATTCCATGGAGAACCTATGGATAAGAACGCGGATAAGTATCGGGCTCTAAGGACTCTGGCGAAGATTTTTTGCCACAAGCTGTCAGAAAAAGACAGGCTACAATTATAGCTATTCTTGAAAGCATTTCTTGCCTTAAATGGATGGTGGGCAGTGACGGGATTGAACCGCCGACCCTCTCGGTGTAAACGAGACGCTCTACCGCTGAGCTAACTGCCCTAAAAGAATTTGCCTTTAATTGACAAATTCCTAAGTAAACTTTGTGTCTGTCTTAGACAGCTTCTTTTAGCTCTTTACCTGGACGGAACTTAGGTAAACGCTTCGCTGCAATTTGAAGCTTCTCGCCAGTTCTTGGGTTGCGACCTTCAGTTGCCGGCCTTTCCGTAACAACGAAAGTGCCAAACCCAATTAAGCGGACTTCTTCTTTGTTTTTCAACGCGCCAGTAATGGAGTCAAAAACTGCATCGATCGCACGCTTTGCGTCTGCTTGTTTTAAACCAGTTAAATTTGCAACGCTCACAATAAGGTCACTTTTATTCACGGAATATGCCTTTCATAATTATAAGAAATAAATTTGTAACCTATACTAAGCGCGCTTTTCCTCTAGGGTCAATATGGTTTCTTAAACTTTTTTACTTTAAATGAATTTTTTTCTGCTTGACTGCAAAAAGTGTGTCTTAAAAATGACTATTCAGGCAATTGAAAGGGGCAAACTTTTTTTAAAATCTCATAAATTTCTTTAACGCAGGCTTGTTTGCCCACCTTAGCCATTGACGTAACACCAAACTCTGACAAGCCACAGGGAACAATTCCTTTAAAATGTTCCAAATCTGGCGAAACATTTAAGGCCAAACCGTGCCAGGTAATCCCCTTCGTGACCCTAACACCAATGGCAGCTATTTTTTCGTCTTGGCCAAGAGCGTTACGAACCCAAATACCAATTCGATTCTCACGCCGTTCTGCCTGAATATCAAACTGCTTCAAAGACTCGATAAGCCATGTTTCTAAGGTTGCAACATATTGCCTAATGTTAAGGTGATGTTTTTCCAAATCAATCATCACATAAACAACCAGCTGACCGGGTCCGTGATAGGTAAACTTGCCCCCTCTTCCAACTTGATAAACAGGAAAACCCAAATTATCCAGCAAATCATGATCTTGAGAGCTGGTGCCTGCTGTAAACAGGGGCGGATGCTGCAACCCCCAAATCATTTCAGGCTGTTGATGTTTTTGAATACAGGAAACCCGTTCTTTCATGGTTTCCAGGGCGACCTCATAATCAACAAGCTGGTTCGTATAAAGCCATTCCATCAGGACAGCCCCATTAAAAATTTCACGAAGATAGGTTCTTAAGCTGACGGGCTTTACTGAGAATAATATTTTCTAGATCAGTCGCCACTTGCATGGATGTATCTGATTGCACCCAATTGCCATTAGCCGCACGAACTTGTTTGTGAACAACAACCTTTAAGGCATCAGCACGAAGAACACTACCATGGATGTAAACAGATACTTTGAACTTTTCATTAGGTGCGCTTGGTGTGCTATACCAATCTGTTATAATAACCCCGCCTATTGCATCAACAGAAATAAGGGGCATAAACTCCAAAGATTGCAAGCTAGCCTTCCATAGATACTTATTGGCAGAAAGCGTTGGGCCGGAGTTTGTGTTTTTCTTTGGACCACCAAAAGTTAAAAAGTCTTCGCCCCCAATCGATCCAAAACCAAGTTTGCGCTTATCATCTCTATCAGCTGGTGGCTTACTGTCAGACTGCATGTTGCTGCAAGCTGTCGCCATTAAAACCATAGCAATGATTGGCCAAATACTTTGTTTGGATATAGACAAGCTTTTCTCTCTTTATTTCTAGGGACCGCTTGCCTCTTTTTATACACGGCAAGTCCTTGAACAGCAATAAATAATAAAAGGCGGGTCGATTATCTCGCCCGCCTCTATTTTTAACTAAATTTAAATAATTTTTATTAAAAACTAACTTTGCTACCAACCATAAACACTGTAGCCGAGTTATTGCCAACAGCCTTCGCATCCTTCTTCGTATCATTAAGAAAGGCTTGTTGTACTGCAACAGCCTTATCGTTGGTGCGTGTTTTGACGACGTCAACCTCTCCAAAAAACTTCAACCCTGGCAAGGCGTTCAGGTCAACCGTTGCAACAACGATGTCACTGTTTGCCTTATTAGTTGCATCTGTTTTACGATCAGTGCGGTGATAAGCTGTCGCAAATTGGTAAGCCCCAACCGTATAGCTGGTACCAACGTTCCATGCCTTACCGGCATTTCCTTGGTAGGTATCCTCTAGTTTAGCTCCTAAACCGGTATCCATTTTTTTCTTAGGTATTCTGGATTTACCGTTATCAATCCACCCGGCTGCAACCCGCCATTTGTCATAACCAACAGCAGCTGTTAATTGATAAGAATTGGCATTATTAACAGGGAATTGCTCTTGCGACCCTTTAAACACTAAATGGCTTTTTTCAGTCATACCTACAACAGCAAAATCCCACGACCACTTATCGGCCACACCGCCGTAGGTCAAGCCAACAACGATATTTCGCGTCCCATAAGGAGAATTAGCTTTATCGGGATAGATTGCACTTGAGCTACCAACACCCGGAGCAGAACCAGGAGCCGCGTTATTACGCCCGTCCTTACCCATGTGCGACGTATTAGGCGTAAAGGCAAAACCAAGCTGGAAACCCATAACCGTTGGACTGTAAAAAACAAACTTGGTTGTTTTATTCGTTTCACCAACAAAATTAACACCACTGATGACACCGGCAGACATGTTATAAACAGAACCCAATGTTCCGTCGATACCGTTAGCACCACCAATTAAATTCATACCACTTTCTGGCATAGCGCCTTCCGGGCCTTTTAAGTTACCAGCCTGTAACACACCAAAATTACCATTAAATTCTATGTAGTTCCGGTTGATATACATTGATGATCCGGGAATAGATTCAAAGTTAATGCGATATTTATATTCTAAACCGCTGCTTGCTTTCCCCGTAATCGTGAAATACAAATCAGAAGCACCAATTGCAATGTGAGGATCGCTGCCCCCCATGCCATTGTCCGTGCGTTGCTGATTAGACATGGCGGCATTGACGATGGTATAACCGTTTATCTTTAAAGCTGGGGCCTGCACCTGTGCTTGTGTTGGGGCCTGACCCTGCCCTTGTGGTTGCTGGGCTTGGGGTTGGGCCTGGGTTTGAGCGAATGCGCTTTGCGTGCTCACAAAAAACGCGCCAGAGAGAAGCAATCCAGTCACGAGACTATTTAGTTTTTTTGTCATTTCGAAAGAAAACTCCTTTATTATACTTTGACTGAAGGTACCCCATTTGTTCTCTTAAAATCAATCAGCCAATCTAAGTTATATTTTGTTAAAATTTTCGATGTGATTGTTTTATCACAACTTATTTTTCAAAATATCATTAACCAAACCTGGATTTGCTTTTCCTTTCATGGCTTTCATAACCAAGCCCACAAAAAATCCAAATAACTGAACTTTACCAGCCTTATAATCGGTCACTTTATCAGGGTTTTCTGCCAATACTTGATCAATGACCGCCTCAATGACGTTGGTATCAGATATTTGCTGCAGACCTAAGTCGGCAACCAGTTCAGTGGGTGACTTTGCTGTTGTCCACATTTTTGCAAAAACGTCTTTAGCAATCTTTCCAGAAATCGTCCCGTCGATAATCAGGTCTATCAATTCAGCCAAATGATGGGCTTGAAAGGGAAGCTGATGAATCAACAGGGATTCACGGTTCATAGCCGCAAAAACTTCACTAATGAGCCAGTTTGCACACAGTTTTGCCGCTTGTTTAACATCTTGGCTTTTGGCTGCTTTGATTACTGTTTCATAATAATCGGCAATTTCTTTCTCAGCCACCAAGACAGTGGCGTCATAATCGCTAAGACCATAGTCAACTTGAAACCGATTTCTTTTGGCATCAGGAAGCTCTGTCATGGTGGTCCGAATGGCCTCAATACGCTCTTGCGTGACCACCAAGGGCTTCAAATCAGGGTCAGGGAAATAACGATAATCATGGGCATTTTCTTTCCCACGCATCGATCTAGTTTCCCCTTTGACAGGATCAAACAACCGCGTTTCCTGAATAACAGTTCCGCCGTCTTCTAAAATTTCTAACTGCCGGTAAATTTCGTAATCAAGGGCCTGCCCCAAGAACCGAATGGAATTCACATTCTTGATTTCGGCACGTGTCCCAAGGGGCCCGCCAAGACGGCGCAAGGAAATGTTCGCATCAACCCGCAAACTGCCCTGCTCCATGTTACCATCACATGCCCCCAAATAACGAAGCAATGACCGAAGCTTTTTCACATAGGCCGTGGCCTCTGCTGGTGAACGCATTTCCGGCTCAGATACAATTTCCATCAAGGCCATACCAGCCCGATTCAAATCGATATAAGAAAATTCAGGGTGCAGATCATGAATGCTTTTGCCAGCGTCTTGTTCCATGTGCAGACGTGTAATCGCAATACGTTTTGTTGGCTTTCCATCCACCTCGATGTCAATGTAACCACCCGTTACGATAGGGTAATGAAATTGAGAGATCTGATACCCAGCAGGCAAATCAGCATAAAAATAGTTTTTACGATCGAAGATAGAAACTTCATTAATGTGCCCTTGAAAGCCCAACCCTGTCTTGATTGCTTGATCAACGCAGGCCTTATTTATAACCGGCAACATACCGGGCATCCCCGCATCTAAGAAGCTAACTTGAGTATTAGGGTCTGATCCAAAATCAGTCGAGCTGCCACTAAACAATTTCGCCTTTGAGTTTACTTGGGCATGCACCTCTAAACCAATGACAACTTCCCATTTACCCGTTCGTCCTTGAACCAAGTTTTCATTTTCAACCATTTTACCCACCCAATTACAGCTGTCTATATTGACGAAAATCAGCAGCCTGTTCGATCACAGCCGCTGCATTTAATAAAAGTTGTTCCGATAAAGCTGGGCCAATCAGCTGCAACCCAAGCGGCAACCCCTCATCATTTACACCAGCTGGAACAGAAATAGCTGGCAAGCCAGCCATGTTAACTGGGACGGTATAGATATCGTTCAAATACATAGTTATGGGGTCGCTGGGCCTTTCATCAACACCAAAAGCAGCGCCTGGCGTTGTGGGCGTTAAGAGCACATCAACCTTTTGAAAGGCCTGATCAAAATCGGCCGCAATCAATTGCCTGACTTTTTGTGCCTTTAAATAATAGGCATCGTAGTAACCCGCTGACAACACGTACGTTCCCATTAAAATGCGTCGACGAACTTCTTCACCAAAACAAGTGCGACGCGTTTTTTCATAAAGGTCATCTAGGGTTTTTCCATCCACACGACTGCTATAGCGCACTCCATCAAACCGCGCCAGGTTAGAGGAAGCCTCAGCCGGCGCCAAAACATAATAAGTTGGCAAGGCATAAGGTGTCGTCTTCAAACTGATGTCGCACATAACGGCACCCGCTTGCGTCAACCAATCAATTCCCTTTTGTAAAAGCGCCTGACCTTCTTCATTTAAATTTTCAATATACTCTTGAACAATACCAACTTTTAAACCTTTAACATTGGCATTCAACTTATCAAAATATGCAGGCACTTCACCCGATAGACATGTTGCGTCTTTTTCATCGTAACCCGCCATAACTTGTAACATCAGCGCAGCATCCGCAACGGTATGCGTTAAAGGCCCAGCCTGATCTAAGGAAGAAGCAAAAGCAACCATCCCCCACCGCGAACACAAACCATAGGTGGGCTTAATGCCAACCAAGCCACAAAAGGCCGCAGGCTGACGAATAGACCCACCTGTGTCAGAGGCTGTCGCCGCCATAGCTAGCCGAGCTGAAACAGCAGCAGCCGAACCACCCGATGACCCGCCAGGAACCAGGTTTTTTTTGGGATCTTTTGTCGACTTCCAAGGGCTAATGCTGGGACCAAAGAAACTGGTGATATTGGCCGACCCCATGGCAAACTCGTCCATGTTGGTTTTGCCTAAAAACACCGCACCTGCGTTCAATAAATTGGCGCTGACTGTTGACTCATAAGGTGGCACAAAATTCTCTAACATCTTAGAGCCCGAGGTGGTTCGAATGCCCTTTGTGCAAAACAAATCTTTAATGCCTAAAGGCAAGCCTTCTAAAAGCCCGCCCTGCCCTTTACTTAAGCGCCGATCAGAAAGCTTGGCTTGTTGCAACGCTTGTTCAGGAGTTTCAGTGATATAAACATTTAGGTCACGCTTATCCTCCATGCGCTTTAAAAAAGCGTTGGTCAGATCAACCGCACTAAAATCTTTTTTGTCCAAAGCCTTGCGGGCTTCGGTAAGTGTTAAACGTGTTAAGTCTGTCATAAAATTCCGGAATTTTCAGGTTAATTGGGTAAATACCTTTTCTAGATGATTCCCCACACATGTTTAATTGTCATCCTCGCTCAGGCGCGAATGACAACAACTGACAAAGAATTTTCGTGTGCTCTCATCTGAATAGGAAATACAAAGAATCCCTTAAAAAGGAATGTCGTCATCCAAACCGCCAAAGGATGAACCCGATGGGGAATTTTGGTTTTGAGAAGCAGGGGCGCTATAGCCACCAGAACCACCGCCAAAATCACCATCATCGCCATTGCTTGAACGGCTGTCCAATAGGGTCAGTTCCCCTTTGAAACGCGACAACAAAACTTCAGTGGTATAACGTTCTTGTCCGGCTTGGTCTGTCCATTTACGGGTCTGAATCTGCCCTTCCACGTAAACTTTTGAGCCCTTTTTGAGATATTTCTCGGCAATTTCTGCCACCCGTTCGTTCATAATAACAACGCGGTGCCATTCCGTTTTGTCTTTACGCTCACCTGTTGTTTTATCGCGCCAAGATTCACTGGTGGCGACCGATAGGTTAACGATCTTCATACCCTCTTGACTATGGCGAACTTCAGGATCACGACCCAAATTACCAACTAAAATAACCTTGTTAACAGAACCCGCCACAGCAAACCCCTTATCGTTTTTGTTAAAATAAAGCTACCCACTTATGCCATGTTTTCGCTAATATGACCAGTAAAGTTTAAAAGCGTGGCGCTCCCAAATGATAAAATTAACCGAAAATGCCATTAATCGTCTTAATCACTTAATTGGTGATAAACCAAACGATCAAGCGTCTCACCTTAGGGTCAGTGTTTCAGGGGGTGGATGCTCGGGTTTTCAATACCATTTTTCTTTAGACAATGGTATTCATCCCGATGATCAAATCTTTAAAACAGAAGAAGCCACTGTGGTTGTTGATAACGCTTCTTTAAGCCTTATAGAAGGCAGTGTTATTGATTATGTTGAGGATTTATCATCTGCTAGCTTTGTTATAAAAAACCCCAACGTCACATCAGGTTGCGGTTGCGGTAATTCTTTCTCTATATAAAAAAGGCATAGATCAGTGAAGGTTGTCACATGGAATGTCAATTCAGTTCGCGTGCGACTGCCAATTGTAACGAGTTGGCTAAAGCAATACCAACCAGACGTTGTTTTGTTACAAGAATTGAAATGTTTGCCCGAATCCTTTCCTGCCCAAGAATTTGAGGACTTAGGTTATAACTTGGCTATACATGGACAGAAAACCTATAACGGTGTGGCCATTCTAGCCAAATCCCCTATCGAAGATGTCATATGTGGATTGCCAACTTTTTCAGAGGACACCCAAGCCCGCTACATTGAGGCTGTTGTTGGCAAGGTTAGAGTTGCTTCTGTCTACGTACCGAATGGTCAAGAGATTGACAGCCCTGCCTATGCCTATAAGTTAGAATTCTTACGCAAATTCCATATCCACCTTAATCAACTTTTAAACTATGACGAAGCCTGTGTCCTTGGGGGAGATTATAATATTGCCCCAACTGATGAAGATGTTTATGATCCACGCGTATGGACAAATAGGGTTTTATGTTCCGAACAAGAACGAAAAGCTTTTCAGGCCTTGAGTCATTTAGGGTATCAAGATGCTATCCGGCTTTATCATCAAGGTGTGGGACCATTTACCTGGTGGGATTATCGGGCGGGTTCGTTTGCCGCCAACAAGGGATTGCGAATTGACCATTTATTATTATCGCCCACAGCAGCTGATTTCCTTCAAGATTGTCAAGTTGACGCAACACCCAGAGCGGCTGAAAGGGCATCTGATCATGCACCGGTTTGGTGTACTTTAAACGTATGAATTTTATGAAGATAGTTTCTAAGGAGGAAATAAAATGTCATTAACTCAAAAAGATATCGAAAAAATTGCAGGACTTGCCCGCATCAAGGTTGATGAAACAGAAATCGACACCATCGCCCAGCAATTAAATGGCATTATAGATTGGATTGATCAGCTTAGAAACGTTGATACCAGCAGTGTTGATGCTATACCCCCTACGTATTCTTTTATGCACGAAAGGGAAGATATTGTAACAGAATCAAATCAGGTTGAGGCTATTTTAGCCAATGCCCCTGTTTCACAGCACCATATGTTTGTGGTGCCAAAAATGGTTGAATAAAAATGAATTCCAACCCGCAGTGTCGCTACGTTTCACCCAAGGTTTTTGATCACCTTTGTCATGATGTTGGACTGACGGGCGGGCTTGCTGAATCGCCCTTTGGCCCTGTTATGATTCGGTTGGTGGGGGACTCCATTTGCGGGTTAGGATTTGCAGACTGCTCTCCCTTTAAAACTTTACATACTAAAATCTTTGATAAACCTTATAAGCGGGATGACGCCCATTGCCAACACGTCATCGATACTATTCTTAATAAAAAGCCCGTCTCATTGATTCTTGCTGGCACCCCTTTCCAACATGACGTTTGGCACCACCTGCAAGAAATTCCCGCTGGACACTATGTTTGTTACCAGGCTTTAGCAGAAAAACTGGGTGATTCTGACAAAACCCGTTCTGTTGCCTCTGCCGTTGCGCGAAACCCCATCGCCTGGCTTGTGCCCTGTCATCGCGTTTTGCCAAAAAAAGGTGGCATTGGTGATTATTATTGGGGACCTAAAATGAAAGCAACCCTATTGAAACGGGAAGGATGTAACTGGCATGCCCCTAAAGTCTAAACCTAAATTAAAACCGACCTGCCTCCATTTTGGGTCAGGACCCACGGCTAAACCACCCCTTTGGCAACTTGATCATTTGCAATCAGCCCTGATCGGTCGATCGCACCGGTCTTTGGAAGCCAAGGCCAAATTAGCCCTGCTTATTGAAAAAACACGCACAGTTTTAAAAATTCCCAATGATTACAAAATTGGCATTCTGCCAGGGTCGGCAACCGGCGCCATTGAATGTGCCCTGTGGTCATGTCTGGGGCTGTACGGCGTTGATGTCATGGCCTTTGATGTGTTTGGCAAGTTGTGGGTTACAGATGTTATCGATCAGTTAAAATTGGATGATGTCACCGTTTCACAGACTGATTATGGCCATATGCCTAGCCTAAATCACAATCCGAATCGTGATTTGGTTTTTACCTGGAACGGCACGACCTCTGGAACTTGTGTTCCCCATGCAGATTGGATTCATGATGACCGAAAAGGGTTAACAATTTGCGATGCCACATCGGCTGCTTTTTGTGTTGATCTGCCATGGTCAAAATTAGATGTTACCGCCTATTCATGGCAAAAAGGCCTAGGGGGTGAAGCTGCCCATGGGATGCTGATATTAAGTCCACGGGCTGTAGAACGCTTACAAACCTACCAACCTTCTTGGCCCCTTCCCCGCCTATTCCGTTTAACCAATAAGGGGCCGCTTATAGAAGGTATTTTCCGTGGAGAAACAATCAATACGCCATCGATGTTGTGTGTTGAAGATTGCTTGCAAGCTTTAGATTGGGCCGAAAAGATAGGGGGATTAAAAGGCTTGGTCAACCGCTGTCAAACCAATTTTGGCATTCTTAAAGAATGGGTACAAAGAACCAGCTGGGTTGATTTTATGGCACAAGAGGCGTCTATAACCTCACCGTCTTCAGTTTGTTTAGCCTTGCCTTTACTGGTGGGGCATTCCGCCCCCCTGCAGCGCGAATTTTTAAAATCGTTTGCCGGTTTATTAAGAAAAGAACAAGCTGCCTATGAAGTGGTCAACCACATGCACGCCCCCCCTTCCCTTAGAATTTGGTGCGGGCCCACCGTCGAATCGCAAAATATCGAGTTGCTATTGCCGTGGTTAGAATGGGCGTATCAAGAAACCTTATTTAGCTTTAATTTTGTTTAAAAACTTTCGAAGAGGCACTGGCTTAGGCCAATCTTTTGCGACTTTTCCATTCACTAAAAAGGCAGGAACATAATCCAGTGACTTACCAAAATCGCTTGCAGCTTGTAAGTGGTTAGCCGTTAACGCATCTTCTAGGTTGGGGTCAGCCTCAGCAGCATTTTCAATTTCTTTAATCGTAAAACCATTGCGTAGAGCAAAAAGCTTTACGAAGGCATCCTCTGTATTATCTTGACAATTTAAGAGGCTTTCCAACTCTTCAATGGATATTTTTAACAATTCAGCTGTTTGTTCTAGCGCGACTTTTAAAAGTTTTTCACGTTTTTTAGGGTCTTCTAAAACGGGATCTAGCCAGTCTTTTTGGTGGGCTAAGAAAAATTGGGTGAGTTCAATAACATTTTTATGTCCACGGCTCCAAATTAATTTGGCAACAGCGTAATCTAAACGATGAAAGGGCAACAGGCGCATGGTGAACTTGACCTGCCCAGATTCAATAAACTCTTCCTTAATTTCAGGGAAAACATCCCCCTCATAATCGGCACAATGGGTACATGTGGGCGAAAAATACATAACAATCTCTACCAGCGCCTTTGGATCACCTATGGTAATTTCAGGCAACACCTTAAACGGAGAAGACGGCGGCAGAGGGACAGGTTGTCCACCAGCTTCTAAATTAGGGGCAGCAAGAACCACGGCCATTAAGACATACAAACTCGATAAACGCATTTTATCTCTTTTCAAAAGACTTTCCTTCTTATAGTATTCCTCAAGTTTTCCAAAACCTCCAGTATTTTTGCATGCAACAGGGACCTTACAGAATAGGAAGTCGAGGTAGCGCCTTAGCACAACGCCAAACCCATCTTGTTTTGCAGTCTTTAAAAGATACTTTCCCCCATAATGATCGGCTGTCTAAGGCTGAGATCATTTGGATCAAAACCTCCGGCGATAAGATCGTCGATCGTCCCCTGGCCGACATAGGGGGCAAGGCGCTGTTTTGCAAAGAAATTCAACAAGCATTGCTGGATAAAGAAATTGATTTTGCGGTGCATTCTTTAAAAGATTTAGAACATACACTTCCCCAAGGGTTAATCATTGCCGCCGTTTTAGAACGGGAAGATTGCCATGATGTTTTGATCACCCCTGCCCCCACTTCTTCTTTGGCAAACCTAAAACCAGAAAGTCGGGTTGGCACCTGTGCCCCCCGCCGCGCCGCGCAACTTTTACATCTTCGCCCTGACTTGCAAATTGTGCCCTTACGGGGGAATGTACCAACACGCCTGAAAAAGCTAGAGGACGAAGGATTAGACGCCATTGTGTTAGCCCTGGCTGGATTGAAACGGTTGGGAATTTGGAAAGAAGATCACCCCCACCTTAACTTTGATATTCTATCGTTCGAACATATGTTACCGGCAGCTGGTCAAGGGGCACTTGCGATTGAATGCCGCGAAGATAATGATGATGTCAAAACGTTGTTGAAAGAAATCAATCACTGGGAAACATACACTTGTATCCAGGCAGAACGGGCCCTGTTAAAAGAACTGGGGGGAAATTGTCATACTGCAATTGCTGCCCTTGCCACCATAACGACTGAAAAAAAGTTAGAATTAACGGCGGCTTATTTCCCAGATTATCTTGATTGCAAAAAAAGTCGCAAACTATTCATCTGTCAAACAGGTCCATCCGATCAACCGATACAGCTTGGCCAAAAGGCAGCATCCACCTTTAAATAACCATTGCACCCGCCCTTTTTTTCAGAGAAGATGTGGGTAATTTCTAGAAAAAAGAGGCAAACCTTGAACCCAACAACGCGCAATTTATTTTTGTGGTCGGTAATCGCTGCTGTTTTGTTTGTGATTTTCCAAATGTTTCCCGGATCGTCTTCCCAACAGAGCGGGAACGCGCCGTTAGCCTATTCCCAGTTTATCAATGATATCAATGATAACAAAGTGGCAGAGGTAACTTTAAGTGGGCAGCATGTCTTGGGGAAAACAAAGGATGGCAGAAGTTTTGTCACCTATGCGCCTGAAACCCAAACCATGGTCACCAAGTTGTTAGAGAAAAATGTCATCGTGAAGGCTTTGCCTCTTGATCATGATCTTTCTATTTTCCAACTGTTATTGCCTTGGTTGCCGATTTTATTGTTGGTTGGGTTAACCCTTTATTCTTTCCGTCAAATGCAGTCAGGCGGGAATCGCGCCATGGGCTTTGGCAAATCAAAGGCCCGCCTCATGGGCGACAAGGCTAAAAAAGTGACCTTTGAAGATGTCGCCGGCATTGATGAAGCAAAACAAGAACTGCAAGAAATTGTCGATTTTCTAAAAGATCCGCAAAAGTTTCAACGTCTGGGTGGCCGTATTCCCCGGGGCGTTCTGTTGATTGGCCCGCCGGGAACCGGTAAAACATTACTAGCCAAAGCCATTTCTGGCGAGGCTGATGTGCCGTTCTTTAGCATATCCGGGTCGGACTTTGTTGAAATGTTTGTTGGTGTTGGTGCCAGCCGCGTTCGCGATATGTTTGAGCAGGCTAAAAAGAACGCACCCTGTATTATTTTTATGGATGAAATTGATGCGGTTGGCCGTCATCGCGGCGTTGGTATGGGCGGCGGAAATGACGAACGCGAACAAACTTTAAACCAATTACTGGTTGAGATGGACGGTTTTGAAGAAAACGAAAGCGTCATTTTGGTCGCTGCAACCAACCGCCCTGATATTTTAGACCCTGCCTTATTGCGTCCAGGACGTTTTGACCGACAAGTGGTTGTACCAAACCCTGACGTGAATGGCCGCGAACAAATTTTAAAAGTCCACATGCGAAAAGTTCCCTTAGCACCGAATGTGGAGCCAAGGATCATTGCCAGGGGAACCCCAGGATTCTCAGGCGCTGATTTAGCCAATTTGGTTAACGAAGCAGCGTTGATGGCCGCCCGCCGTGGAAAACTGGTCGTTAGTATGAATGAATTTGAACAAGCAAAAGACAAAGTCATGATGGGTACGGAACGCCGATCAATGGTTATGACGGAAGAAGAAAAAAAACTGACAGCCTATCATGAAGGTGGCCATGCGATTATCGCCCATTACACACCCGATTCAGACCCTATTCATAAAGCCACCATTATCCCCCGTGGGCGCGCCTTAGGGATGGTTATGCGCTTACCTGAAGGTGACCGTATTTCCATGTCACGCAGCCGATTGTTTGCCGACCTTAAGGTATCCATGGGCGGTCGTTTGGCAGAAGAATTAATCTTTGGTCACGATAAAGTTACCACGGGTGCCTCCTCAGACATTAAAATGGCAACAAATATTGCCCGACGGATGATTACAGAATGGGGCATGAGTGATCGGCTTGGCTTTCAATCTTATGGCTCCCAGGATGACGGCTATTTGGGGAATGCGATGGCCCCTAAAGTCCTTTCTGAAGCTACATCTCAAATTGTTGATGAAGAAGTGGCTAAAATATTAGACGCTTGCTACCAAGAAACAAAAAACTTGTTGAAAGAAAAAATAAACTCCCTACATCAATTAGCACAGGCGTTATTAGAACGTGAAACGTTAACAGGTGAGGAAATCAAAATCGTGTTAGAAGGTGGAACATTACCAGACCCTATCGGCTTTAGTGAAACAAGCGCACCCCGTCCCAGCGTCCCTTTAAGTGGCCAAAAACCCAAAACTGCTGGATAAAGCAATGGAAATCTTATTCGGTACCGATGGCATAAGGGGGCCAGCCAATAGCGGATCTATGACCCCCGCTTGCATTCTGAAGCTGGCGACTGCAGCGGCCCATCATGGCATGCAAAAGCACTTTGATTCGCATGGTGATCACCGCTTTACCATTGTCATTGGTAAGGACACGCGTCTATCAGGGTATATGGTTGAATCAGCGTTGGTTTCTGGATTTGTATCTATGGGGGCTGATGTCATTTTGTTAGGGCCTTTGCCAACACCTGGCGTTGCGATGCTGACCCGATCCCTTCGGGCGCAAATGGGGGTTATGATCTCAGCCTCGCATAATCCGTTTCAAGATAATGGCATAAAATTCTTTGGGCCTGATGGATGCAAAATCAGTCGTGCTGATGAACAAGTTATCGAACAGCTAACAACAACCAGCATCCCCTTAGCCAATTGCCTAAAAATTGGTAAAGCCAAACGCCTTGACGATGCAGCCGGTCGGTATATTGAATTCGCAAAAGCAACCTTCCCCCGCGGGCAACGCCTGGATGGCTTAAAGATTGTCGTTGATTGTGCCCATGGAGCCACCTATAAAGTCGCACCAAAAGTTTTGTGGGAATTGGGGGCTGATATTATTCCTGTGGGTGTTGACCCGAATGGCGAAAACATTAATTTGAATTGTGGCGCCACCTCCCCGGCCCTTTTACAACAAACAGTTCTCAGTCATCAGGCTGATTTAGGAATTGCCTTGGACGGCGATGGCGACCGATTATTGATGGTTGATGAAAATGGCCATATTCTGGACGGCGATCAGCTGCTGGGCCTTATTGCCACCCTTTGGCTAAAAAGAGGATTACTGCAAGGAAACGGTATTGTCGGAACCGTTATGTCGAACCTAGGCCTAGAACGATATCTGCATTCACAAGGACTTACCCTGCACCGATCATCCGTTGGAGATCGTTTCGTTTTAGAAAGAATGCAAACAGAAGATTGCAATGTGGGGGGCGAACAGTCTGGTCATATTATCTTAAGAGACTACGTCACTACGGGAGACGGTTTGATTGCCGCCTTGCAGATTTTAAGTTTATTGAAAAACAGCAACCAACGCATCAGCGAAATTGCCCATGTGTTTCAGCCTGTACCGCAAATTCTTAAAAACATCAAAACATCTTACCCGGTGAATTTATTATCGCATCCTATTCAACAAGCCATTAACCATGCTGAACAACAGCTGCACCCCCATGGGCGGCTGTTGGTTCGTCCATCCGGCACTGAACCTCTGTTAAGAATTATGGCCCAGGGCGATGATAAACCCCTTCTTGATAAAGTCATTGGCGAACTGGTGGCTGCCTGCAGCCAGTAGAAAAAATGGCTTAAAATTAAATAGAAAATTAATTCCTAGCACACCAATAGACCATCTCGTCATCACGAGGAGCGCAGCGACGTGGTGATCTCCAACCGTTTGGCACACTTTCAGGAGATTGCCACAGTCACTCCGTTCCTTTGCAATGACAAAGGAGGCTTCGGAGTTCGCAATGAAGGGTTTGGGTTGCCATCACGCTACGATCAAGATGACGAATATACTTTTATCTATTAAATTAGAAAGAGTTAAATAGACCTTCTGCGTAAGTTGCATTTTAGGTAAAATAGTGAGAGTTTTGAGGGAAAACCGACCAAGGTAGTTCCCTCATGAGCCTAAGATACA
>CAIVFQ010000152.1 GCA_903905285.1 uncultured Alphaproteobacteria bacterium | reverse complement strand
CGTAGATTTTGAACGCCCCAAAACCTCAGAAATCTGCGTTAGTGATGACTGAGATTGACGAAGCTCTGCCAATTTTACTCTTTCTTCATATCTTAATGGTTTGTATTCTCTCATTTGCAACGCCTTTCTGTGACTGTCTTATCAACAAACACTCTAATGCGTTGCACTTCATTTTAGAACATGGGGACTTTATATGAATACATGCGCACTGCGCAGATCTCGATGGACAACGCTATAATCATTCTATAGGGGATTATCTATAGTTTTCTCCTGCTTAATTTCCGTACTATAGTGAAAAGAAAATAGGCGATATCATTTACGAAGGGCATACGATGTTACGATTTCAAAAATCTATGATCCTGGTGGGACTGATTTTCCTTTCTTTCTTAAGTTACAAATATTTGATTAAATCTTCTGATCAAACGCAGGATCAAAACTCTAAAATAGTTGAGGTCGAAAAAGTTCAGCTAAAAACCATTAAAGAGATGGCTGATTTTATAGGAGTCATTAAATCAGAACAGCAGGCTATTTTGAGCGCAAAAGCAAAAGGAACATTAAATATCATTGCAAAACCCGGCCAAAAGCTTACAAAAGGGGAGCTAATTGCCAAGATTGAAAATAATGACATAGAACACAATTACAAACTTTTAAAGGAAGCAGAGGAGATCGCAAAGCTACAGTTCGAACGATCAACGTCACTTCTTAAGTCTGGCTTTTCCAGCAAAAATACAGCTGAAGAAAGAAATAACCTTCTTCTTGAGACTCAAAAAAAGGTGTCTGATGCAAAAATATCCCTTGAAGAAATAAAAATTTATGCGCCCTTTGACGGCATTGTAGGTCTTTTTAAATTTCGAGAAGGATCACAGGTTCAAAGTGGAGATGGTGTTGTTAATTTTTATGACCCCACATCGTTGATTGTAGAATTTGAAATCCCCCTGTCTAGCGCACAACAAGTTAAAGATGGCAGTCAGGTTTTTATAAACGACAAAGAATATTTCTTAACGCATATTCAAAAAATGCTAGACGAAGAAACACACATGTGCCCCGCCTACGTTGGAATTAACGCCCCTGACAGCATTATTGGAACAGCTGTCGATGTCAGCCTTGTTATCCAAGAACAACATTCTGTTATCGTTATTCCCTTTGAAGCTGTTTTTTTACGCCAAGGAAAATCATTTGTTTATATTGTTAAGGAAGACAAGGCAACATTGGCACCCGTAGAACTTGGAATAAGGGACAAACAATTTATTGAAATCACCGCCGGCTTAAAAGAAGGGGATCCAATTATTGTCTGTGGACATAACCGTCTTTATCCAGATATTCCGGTTGTGATTGCTTCCAAAGATTCAGCATCCTAGTTATAGTATTTTTCTATTAGGTTAATAGACAAGTTTCAGATTGTGTGATAGTCAGGTGGATATGGCAAGAGCATATACGTTAGACCTACGGAAAAAGGTTATGTCTTTTGTTTCCCGAGGTGGGAGCAAAAGAGAAGCAGCG
>CAIVFQ010000151.1 GCA_903905285.1 uncultured Alphaproteobacteria bacterium | reverse complement strand
TACCTTTGTCCATACAAGACACCGAAGCCCCACCAATGCTTTTGCTCACCTCATTGCGGGACTAATTAATTACCAGCTCAGGGACGATAAACCATCTCTAGAATCTGTCGTTAAATTAAATCCTTAAACGCAACTCGGGTTATGTTAGGTTGCCAATCGCTATTAAGAGGCAAAATAAAACACATAGGCCAGTATAAATCTTCTGAATAGGGGCTTCTCTTTGCATTCTTATGTTTTGATCCATTTTGCCCCCATAAGAAGGGGGGCATACAAATCTTCATCCATCGGAATTTTGATGCTTTCCTCTTCTTCTAAAGTAGGAGGACGGTCAAGAAAAGAAATTTTAGGGGCATCTTTAATGATGGAAAAGGGGGTTTGTTCATTTCCTTCGCCCATGACAAAAACAGCCGCTGTTGCCAACGAATCCAGAATATTCACTTGGGTTACGCGTAAAGGGCTACCATAAAGGTCTGGTTTGTTAATATAAGAATAAAGAGGAGTGAACCCACACCATCCAAGGGCAATACCAGTCACTCCCCGTCGCATAATGGTTGTATGGCTGTCTGTAATCACAATGCCAAGTTTTTGAATATGATGCTTCTCTTTTAAATACGACCATATCCAAGTAGCCGTTTTTTGAATATTTTCAGGATATAAAATATACACCCCGTTTCCATTAGATTCATCTATCCCAGCAGAGGGAATCAGAATGCCATTTTTGATGGTTAAATAAAGATCATAAGGATTTTGATCGCTTTCAAGCACTGCGTCTGCTTCTTGGCATATAAGCGCATATTTCTCAATCGCCTCTTTGCGTATCAATCGGCCCTGCATGATGCTCAAAATCTTCGAGGTTATAAGCAATATATCCTCATTTGAAACCTGGGTGATATACTGGTCTAGCGTCTCTTGTAAGGAGTTATGTTGATCAATTCGATGTGTTTTGATTGCTTTAATGTGCATGGATGCTCATCATCCCATCAAGAAATGACCACAACAGGTGAGCTCCTTTTTGAGCCCCTTGAGCGCCTTTTTCTTGTTCAGCGGGGCCAAGCTTTTCCAGTAAGCCAGCAAGTTCTGCGGTATGCCATTCATCGGTTTTTTGGTGAACCGTAAAAAATTCCAAGGTTCTTTCATCAGTTATAGCGTAATGCTTTTTTAACCCCTCAATTTTAGACCGAGAAACGGCGGGCGTTTGCCGTTCATAAGCATAAAGGGCCCCAAGGCCGGTTGCGTAATCAGTTTTGACCAAATCAAAGTATCCCTCAACAAGGCCAGACGTTGTGGGCAACAAGGCTGGTTGGTCGGTTTCTTCTCTGGAAATCCCTAGTCCTTCTGCAAAACGCATCCAAAGGTCGGGGTGGTTGTCTTTGCCTTGTTCCTCATCAATCAAATTTTCTAGCAAGATTTGCCGTGCTTTTATATCGGGACATAAGGTGTGAATTTGGCTTATATAACGGGGAAAGGCCGCCACATGATGGTAGTATTCTTTCGCGTATGTTTTTAATGTCTCGGTACTAAGGTGGCCTTCGTTCCATGCTTGGTAAAAAGGGTGCTTCAATAAATGCAGAGACTCAAGGGATGAATCAAGAATTTGGCAAATTGTCATGGTGTGTCCTTTGGTGTTAGATGGATAATTGTATAAAGCAGGTTTGAGGTCAAAATTTCTTCGCTCCACCCCTCAAAAAATTTCAGATTCAAGTATGTATCTCCAGGGTAGGGATGATGAATTTTCGTTAAGATGAAGGAGGATATTAAGGCTGCCTCTAAAAATAAATGGGCAATCTCTGCACCCCCAATCATGAAAATTTTTCCTGAATCCTGAAAGGTTTGTATAAGGGTAAGGCATTCTTCTAGGTCCCTAACAGTGCAGCCATAAGGGTTTTTAAAAGAATCCTCTTGAGAAAAAACAATTGGCGTTCTCTCTAAAAAAAGGTCTGTTGGTGTTGTTTCAAAGGTTCTTTGGCCCATGATCATCCTGTGACCTTTTGTCAGCATTCTAAAGTGATCCAGTTCCTCAGGATAGTTCCAAGGTAAGCCATTATCCTTTCCAATTACCCCTGTTGCCGTTGCAGCCATGATCCCTACAATGTTCATTATGTTTGATATCTTTCCGTGAAGGTCTCGTAGGCTGCGAAAAAACGCATATGATCGGCCACGTTATGGACACGCAAAAAATCGACTTTATGTTTTAAAGTTGCCGAAATAGCAATTGTTTCTAAATCTCTCTGTGCTGCTTTTTCTGCCGAGAAAGCCTCTATATAAGATTTTCTTGAATGCCCAATAAGTATTTGGGTGTTGAGTGTTTTTAATGCGTCAAGATGTCGTAAAATTTCTATGCTTTGGTAAATAGACTTTCCAAAACCAATACCTGGATCAATGATGATGTTGTTGGGTTTAAACCCAAGGCTAAGAAGACGGTCGATATTTTTCTGAGCCCACTGGATTATGACGTCCATCGGTCTTTGATCGGGTGGCAAAATAACGTCTGCTCGTGGGGGAATTCCTAAAGAATGCATTAGACACACTTTACAATCCCGTTCAGCGATAAATTTTAACGTCTTATCATCAAGGTCGCCCTTTACGTCATTAATCCATGAAATAGGGTAGTGATCAAGGGCATCACGAATGACCGATGGCCAAAATGTATCTAAACTGAGCGTTATGTTCCCCTGCTGTGCCAAGGGCTTAAGCGCCTCTAAGACAGGTTCTAAGTAGGTATATTCTTCATCGGGTGTTTGTATGATTGCGCCAGGTCTTGTGGACTGGGCGCCTACTTCAATGACACTGGCTCCCTCTGCCGCAAGTTTAAGAACCTGTGCAATCGCCTGATCGGGTTTGTTAAATTGCCCCCCATCTGAGAAAGAATCATTCGTAATGTTAACGATTCCGACAAACTGGGGGTATAAAACCAAACTCTTTAAGAAACAATTATGAAAGATTGTATTATTGAGAAAATCTACCCCTAACAGAGCCAGCAGATGTAATAAAAAGGGCCTATTTTCCAATTCAGGGTGCGGAATTTTAAGTTGGGGCGTTTCTAATTTAAGATCCCCCCACAAAAGAATATCCAAATCAATGATGCGAGGCGACCATCTTTCATACTCTTTGGGGCGTCCCAATTCAGACTCTATTGACTTTAGCCCTACAAGCAACTGCTCTGGTGATAAGTCTGTTTCGCCCGTGACCACCATGTTTAAAAACGGCTTATTCCAAGATGACGGGGCATCATTTGGTAAAATGCACGTCGTTTCCAATACAATAGAACAACGAACATTTCTTAAGTAACGTTTTTTGAGTAAATCGACAGCTTGTCTTAGATTGCCGATACGGTTTCCTAAGTTGGAGCCTATGCTAATATAAATCATGGCTCTTTCACCTTAGAAGGCGCATCACAATACGTAAAAGAAACGCCACCGTGGACGTCCTGGACTGGTGGCGCTATTTTATGCGTTGTAACGTTAATAAAAGAAATAAGGGATTTTTGACCACCCAAAGAGACATCTATGGCTTTGTAAACATCAGTTGTAAGGCGTTCGATGAGATTGAAAGGCGTTCTTTGGCAAAGAGATTTAATATCCTGAACAATCTTAAAGTAACAAGCAGTGTCCTCAAGTCTATCGCTCGCAATTGCTTTTGGCGGAGCTTTGAACACTAAGTCGATCGTAAAGCTAACAAGCTGAGCGTGAAATTTCTCTTGGTCTGTACATCCAAGGTGAACCCAGATTCGTAAATCTGATATTGAAAGTTTGAAAAAAGTTTTGTTGAAATTAAACACCTTAATTCGACATTGCCATTAAAAAGAACCTGCCATCCATGATGGAGGAATCCTAAACAACGTTTACGAGGCTGTCAATGATTCCTCCTAAGGAATTAGGGAAGATTTCATCTGTTAGTAATAACAGGTTTTTTTGTTAATTTTCTGGACTCATCATTCGTTAACTTTTTTTCGTTATTCTTATTCTTGGTGGAGCTAGAAACACCCGAATGTGTCGGGTGCGTGATTGGGCTTTAAAAAAGCCCCCCTTGTTTTTAAAACAGGGTTGCCTTGTTTATAGTGATGGAAGCGCTTCGTCACTATAGACGAATTTTCATCGGTGTGGAACCCGATGACGAGATGTGCCCAAAATCGCAAGATTTCGAGGTAAACGGAGAGTCATGTTGAGGTGCGCGGCGGGCAAAACAATTAATAATTGTTTTGCGGAGTCGCGGTTTGGGGTTTCGAGGGGGGCCCCAATATAAGCCATAATTCTGCCCATAAAAAGGAGAGCCAATAGGCATCCTTATCTCTTTTTACCCCGGCCGTTCAACCTCAAAAACGAGCACACTGTGTTATCTAAAGCCCTTTTATATAAGATGCCACATCTAACATGCGGTTCGAAAAGCCCCATTCATTGTCATACCATGACAGGACGCGGCAGAATTTATCGCCCACAACCTGGGTCTGTTCAAGATCAACAATGGAACTGTGAGGGTCGTGATTAAAGTCACATGATACCAACGGGACATCAACCACATTTAAAACGCCTTTCAAGTGCCCTTGGGCGGCTTGTCGCAAGGCTTCGTTAATGGCTGCGGCGGCGGTGGGTTTCAAGCTGTTAAATTTAAAATCAACCACAGAAACATTGGCGGTAGGAACGCGAATAGATGTGCCATCCAGTTTGCCTTTTAAATCGGGCAAGACCAGGCCAACAGCTTTGGCAGCGCCTGTTGATGTGGGAATCATCGATAAAGCCGCAGCTCGTGACCGTCTTAGGTCGCTGTGAAGGGTGTCAACCAGTCGTTGGTCGCCGGTGTAGGAATGAATCGTCGTCATGTAACCACACTCAATGCCGACGGCTTTGTGTAACACAGCTGCCAGGGGTGCTAAGCAATTGGTGGTGCACGAGGCATTCGATAAAATCAGATGATCCTTTTGAATATTTTGATGATTAACGCCATAAACAACGGTAATGTCTGCATTCTCAGCCGGAGCTGAAATCAACACGCGTTTGGCACCAGCCGTTAAATGCTTAGCCGCATCGTCGCGTTTGGTGAACCTGCCGGAACATTCAAACACCAAGTCAATATTATGTTTTGCCCAGGGTAATTTCTCTGGATTCGGTTCGGCCAAAAGGTGAATGGGACCCAGCCCAACGTCTAAGGTATGATCCGTAACGTGAATGGGTTTGGGAAAACGACCGTGAACAGAGTCGTATTGCAACAAATGGGCGTTCGTTGCGGCTGAACCCAAATCGTTAATGGCCACAATGTGAATGTCTTCGCGGTTTGATTCTGCCAAGGCTCGTAAGACCATGCGCCCAATGCGCCCAAATCCATTAATTGCAACTCTTATTGTCATTTTTTGTCCTTTTCTAAAAGTTTTTCCTGAACCCTCTGAATCACATGATTCGCTGTTATGCCGAACTGTTCGTAAAGAGCGCTGGCAGGCGCGGAGGCGCCAAAGCCATTCATGCCTATGAAAATATCGTCGTGTCTTAAATAGCATGACCAGCCAAAGGCGCTGGCGGCCTCTATCGCGATCCGTAAGCCTTGGCCCAAAACCTGCTGTCGGTATGCCTCTGGCTGTTGATCAAACAGACGCCAACAAGGCAGGGAAACCACATGGCTTTGAATGCCTTTCTCTGTCAATTGTTCGTGAGCATCAAGGGCAATACCAAGCTCTGACCCTGTGGCGATTAAAGCCACCTGGGATGTTAACGCATCTCCCCGTACTACATATCCACCCTTGGCACATAAATTCTCAACAGCATGGAAACGGAACGGCGTAATCGCCTGACGACTCAGGACTAAGATTGAGGGGGTTTTGCGTTGTTCTAAGGCCGATTGCCAACACTCAGCAACCTCAACGCCATCGGCTGGTCTAAAAACATTTAGGTTGGGAATGGCGCGCAGACTGGCTAGATGTTCAATCGGTTGATGAGTTGGGCCATCTTCACCCAAACCAATCGAATCGTGGGTCAGTACATAAATAACCCCTTGTTGCATCAAAGCCGATAACCGAAGGGCAGGACGCAGGTAATCACTGAACACCAAAAACGTGCCGCCGTAAGGGATGAACCCTCCATACAGCGATAACCCGTTCATGGCGGCGGCCATGCCATGTTCGCGAATACCATAATTCACATAGTTGCCGCTGAAATCTTCGACTGTAACAGCATGGTGGGTTTTTGTTTTGGTATTGTTCGAACCGCTTAGGTCGGCCGATCCCCCTATCAGGCAAGGTAATTCAGGAACCAAGGTTTCTAAAGCTGTTTGTGATAATTGGCGGGTGGCTTGTTTGGGGTGTTCTTTGGTGAAATTTTCTTTTAGTTGATCAAGGTGCTGGTGCCACTGCGTTCCCATTTCACCGGCAAGGGTTTCTTTTTGCTGGGACGTTGCCTTTTGATAATGACTTTGCCACTGGTGATAGGATTGTTGGTGACGCTGACCAATGGTTCGCCATTCAGCCAAAACCATCTCGGGAATTTCAAAGGGGGGGTATGGCCAACCCAAAGCTTCCCGAGTTGCAGCGACTTCTGCAGCCCCTAAAGGACTGCCGTGACTGGCTGAGGTGCCGGCCTTAGTAGGCGCCCCCTTGGCGATGGTCGTTTTGCACGCAATCAGGGTTGGCCGATCATGGGTTTGAGCTTGGCTGAGGGCATGATGAATTTGTGCCGGATCATGACCATCAATGCGCATCGCCTTCCACCCACTGGCCTGAAAGCGTTGCAACACATCATCAGAGGTTGATAAGCGCGTGCTGCCATCAATGGTAATGTCGTTATCGTCAAATAACACAATCAGTTTATGAAGGCGCAAATGCCCCGCTAACGAGATGGCCTCTTGGCTGATGCCCTCCATCAAGTCTCCATCGCTGGCGATGACATAGGTGAAATGATTAATTAATTCATCACCTACACGGGCGTTCATCAACCGTTCACCCAAGGCCATGCCCACGGCGGTGGCTAACCCCTGGCCCAAAGGGCCTGTGGTGGTTTCAATGCCAGGCATGTGACCATATTCAGGGTGTCCAGCGGTTAAACTTCCCCATTGGCGAAAAGACTTGATCTGATCCAAAGTACAATCAGGATAGCCTGTTAAGTACAGCAAACTGTACAACAGCATCGATCCATGACCCGCTGATAACACAAACCGATCGCGGTTGGCCCAGGCTGCATCCAACGGGTTAAACTTCAGAAAGTCTTTAAACAAAACCGTCGCAACGTCTGCCATGCCCATGGGCATGCCCGGATGGCCCGAGGCTGATTTTTCGACAGCATCAAGGCTTAGGAAACGGATGGCATTGGCTAAGTCGTTGGGGGGAATTGTCATGGTGATTAAATCGCCGAATCGATCCACTCAACAAGCTTGTTCTTGGGCATGACGCCTGTTTTTTGGGCAACAACCTGACCATCTTTAAAGATCAGAAGTGTCGGAATACTGCGTACTCCAAACGCGGCAGGGGTTGCAGAATTTTGATCAATATTTAATTTCACAATCTTTATTTTATCAACCAAACCCGGCGCAGCGTCTTCTAAAATAGGTAACATCATTTTGCAAGGGCCACACCATTCTGCCCAAAAATCGACCAAAACGGGTACGGATGATTGCAAGACGTCGTTTTGAAAGGTTGCGTCGGTTGTTTGTCCTAAAGCCATAAAAAATCCTTCTTTAAAATGTCTGCTGTACCTTCCCATTTTTCACTTCAAACGGTCAACGGTATTTCTACAAGTTCTGGCCCTTCTGTCCATAGTAAAAATGTGCGTACAGAATGGTTTGGGTATAGTTGCTGAACAGCCTTTGCATAATCATCAAGTTGCCGCCGATAAACAGAGGGGATGCTGTTTGAAACCAACCCTGTTTTGTAATCTATAATGAAAGCTGTGGTGTCGGTCACCACCAGCCGGTCGATACGGCCCATAAAACCGCCCGATTTCACGTCGACCTCGGCTACCGATTGGGGGCCGAAAAACACATGATACTCTGAATGGGTCAGAATTTTCAAAAGGTTGTCTTGGTCTTGCAGGCTGATTAGGTTTGCGGGATCATGCAGACGGCACCAATCAGCGATATCATTGGAAGGTGTCCACGTTTCTAATAAGCGATGCATTAAAATGCCGCGAATTTGTTGATCAGTAAAGGATTCTTTTGTCGAGGATTCCTTATATTTATTCAGCCACAAATCCTGATCGGGTTGTTGGTGAAGCCACCCGGGGGTCTTAATCGGTTGGTTCGACGGTTGGCTAAGGGTTGATTTTGCGAAGGGTGTGGGCTGGAAAACCCAGCTGCCTTCAGGTGTTTTTTCGCCCATGGTTTCCAAGACGTCGTTTAGTAATGCGTACCATTCCCCTGGCTTTGAACGCTTAGCTAGGCCGGCTATGAACAGCTGATCTTGCGATCGTGTCATCGCCACATATAAAAGCCGCCTTTGTTCTTGGGTCGCTTGATCCAGGCTTTTCTCTTTCAGATATGCAATAGCTTCTGATTGTTTTTTTTGACTAGGCTTAATCAAAAATAATGGAGTCTTTTCCTCCTCCCATATGAACAAGTCATTCTGCAAGGTGGGGTGGTCGCCACTGTCGGCCAAAATAACCACAGGGGCCTGTAACCCTTTGGCCCCATGAATCGTCATCAGCCGGACTTCATTCGCCTCTAAAGAAACACTGCGCTTAATATCTGTTTCTTGGGTATCCATAAAGTCGATAAAATCTTGTAAGCAGGCGACCTGGTTGTGTTGATAATTGAGGGCTTGTTGCAAAAACTCAGACAGAATTTCTTGGCATTCTGCACCCAAACGGGGCTTAAAGGCGCCCTCTGTTTCTTTTAAAATGTCATGTAATAAAACAAACGGTTCATCAAAATCAACCCGCGCTAACCACTTTTTTAAAAAAACAACGGCTTGTTGTGCTGTTTGGTTGTCATGCTCTAACAAAGACTGCCACAGGCTGCCTTTGCGATTGTGGCACAGGCTAAATAACTGTTCCTCTGAAAGGCCATAACCTTGATTGATTAAAGGGCTTTTCAAAACGCAGGCCAAGCTATAGTCGTCTTGCGGTAAGCATAAGAACCGCCCTAACGCTAACAAATCAAGAACAGCGATGTGATCTTTTAATCGCAACCGATCCACACCAGCAACGGGGATGGCGCGCTTTTTTAATTGTTGCAGTAGTGAAGATATCCAATCGGCACGCCGTCTAAACAGAATCAGAATATCCCCCGGCTGTACTGGTTTTTGGGTGCTGGGCAAAACAGTCTGGCTTTTTAATAACGCGTCAATTTTGGTGGCGATTTGGTCTGCTAGTTGCGCGCCGCCTGAAATCACGGGCTTTTGCTCAAGGGGCAGTGGCCAGATTGTTTCCTCGACTTCATTATCAGTTTCAATCAGGGGCAAAATCTCAACCAAGCCTGGGTCATCTCGTCGATGACTAACATGTCGGATTTCTTCTTGTAGAAATTGAACGCCATAGGGGTTGCGGTTGAAAATTTCATCAATAACAGCCAAAACCGCGGGGGTTGTGCGAAAAGAAACGTCAAGGGCAATATCGTGCCAGCGTCTTTCTTGGGCGGTTAAATAGCTTTTAAATTCAGGGCGTAACTTATTAAAAATGGCGGGCTTGGCCCCTTGAAAGCTGTAAATAGATTGCTTGATATCACCCACCACAAACAAAGTCCGCTGCAACGCATCGGGGGTTAAAAGGGCCAGAATCAGTTGCTGCAAAACTTGCCATTGGGCTGGGCTTGTGTCTTGTGCCTCGTCAACCAAAATGTGATCAAACCCCCCATCCAACTTGTAAAAAACCCAATCAGAAATCCGTGGTTTTTTTAATAAACGGTGCGTGAGGGCGATAAGATCTTCGAAATCTAATAAACCTTGGTTATGTTTTTCGGCTTGATAGGCTTCGAAAATAGCCTGGGCAACCTGACAAAACGCCAAGGTTATATCAATAGTGCTGCAGGTTTTTTCATATTGGTCAAATTGATAAACCCAGTTTGCAAATTGATATAAGTTTTCGAAAAGATCAGGGAAGGTTTTTTCGAAATGCTTGCTGGTCAATTTTTGTCTGATTTGGCCTTCTTGGGTTAGGAATACTTCGGCGGTGGGGTGGCTAGCATAAGACTGAAGTTTCAAAGCCATCTTCTGATCAATCTCTGTCCCATATTGTGTCAACGTTTCGCACAATAACGACCAATCAATGGCTGGTGGGCGCGATGGTTTATGCGTGAAACGCTGTTGCAGAACCTCTTGATAGCCATCTAAAGTTGGATGCTGGTTTAAGAATTCATGAAACTGTGCCCGTTGATTTTGCAGGCTTTGCAGCATGTCTTCAAACCGACTTTCTGAAAGTTCCCCCGTCAAAAAATCTAGTGCTGACTGCAAATCGGAGGATGGATTCTCAAGAATGCGTTGTTGAGATTGTCTTAATATATCATTGGCGGCTGTTTCCTCGATCAGCTGAAAGCAGGGATCAATGTCAGCCTCCAACGGGAAACGTTGCAGCAACCCTTGGCAAAAGCTGTGGATGGTTTGTATTTTTAGCCCCCCTGGTGTGTCAAGGGTCAGAAAGAAAAGGTTTCGGGCTCGCTGTGTCACAGACCCATCAGGTGCATGGCCTAAAAGACCAGATAAACCTTCGTTTAATGCATCAGGCTCAGCCACTGCCCAGCTTTGTAGTTTCTTTAAAAGGCGCTGTTGCATTTCGGTGGCAGCCGCTTTGGTGAAGGTGATGCACAAAATGGTTTCTGCTTGAAAGCCTAACAACAACAGTCTTGCCAAGCGATCAATCAGTACCTTGGTTTTCCCCGTACCGGCCGAGGCGGCAACCCAACAGCTTGCGCCCGGATCAGCGGCTTGTTTTTGGGATGTGAAAGATGTCATTTTACCCCTGCCATTCTTTAAGTCGCTCTAGGTGGCTGTAATCATTGTAAGTGGGGGCGTTTTCGGGATTGGGGCAAGCCAAGTACGGTGTTTGTTCGTTCAAGAAAGTGTTGAAAAGGTTGTATAAGCCCTTTTCTGTCTCGTCTAAAAACTCTTCCGTGATTTCTAAGTTAATCATTCTTCCGGCTGGATTTTGCCCCGTCAGGTGCCACAAAGCCGCTTTAATCGGACCATCATTTAGTAACGAGAACCCTTGACGATAAGCCATCCAAGCCTCTAACCCCAGCTGAGGGGAAAGTCCTTGTTTCATGTCTCTCAAACTGGGCACACCCCCTGTTTTATAGTCAATAACACTGACGTGATTTTCCATAAGATCAATTCGGTCAGCAATTGCCTTAATGTCAATGACATGGTTTCCAACCATAAGGGAAGCATGCCCCTTATGTTCGCTAAGCCGTTGCAGGGCTGGGGCGTTTTGTAATTCATTAATCACCCAGGCCCCTATATTTTGGAATCGCTGCCACCAAAAAGTGCGACTGGTATGATTTTTTTGAAAGTAAGGGTAAGCAAAATTCAACAGCTGATCTAGATCAGGGTCTAAACCGCCATGTTCTTTAATATACTGATCTAAAACAGTGTGGATCAGCTGACCCCTTTTTAAAGCGAGGGAATCCTCAACCAAAGACGGCAACGGTTTAAGACCCAGACAATGTTTTGCGTAGACGGCATAAGGGTCGCGCATGAGGCGTTCAACCTCTGTCACATACAGGCATTTAGGACGGGCATCCACAGGTGGGCAGGGAGCCGGAGGGAGGAGGTCGATGGATTCAGAAGCTATCAGCTGGTTGGCCCATTCCTGCCAAGGCATGGTTGGCGCTGTGGCAAGGTGCTGTTGGTTTTTTACATAGACAGCCTCTAACCGTTGCCACCAACGGCTGGCGAGTGTTGGGGTGCCATTCTCTTCCAAGCTTCGCGTTAAAAAAAGCTGAGGAGCATAAAAGCAGCTCCAAAAGTCGTGCGCTGATAACCCTATATACCATTCCGGTAAAGGCAGGCCCATTTGTTGGCGCATGGCGCGGTTCAACCAAGGATTTTCTTGGGGGGCTTGGGGCCAGCTATCTTCATTCAGGCCGCCTAAGATCATAACCTCTGCTTCACTGAGGCGCGATTCAAACGTTCCTACTATGGAAAGACGTGACCCAATACCTTTTGTATTATGCAGCCCCTCTGCCTGGTCAAGCAGGGTTCTAAAAACCCCTGCATACGTTTGTGTTGAAACAGGGGGAAAGTGGCCAGCTTGGATTTTAAGGTTGTTTAGAAAATCTTTTAAGGCGATGCCATCGGCCTGTTGCCATAGGGGGCAAGCCTCAGTAGTGTCCCCGGTTAATTTTTCACAGATTGCGATGTGATGATTAAGGAAATTATTCAAGTCTGTCGCTGTATTGGGAAAACAAAGGATATCAATGTATTCACTTATATACTCTGACGATTGTTTTAAAGTCTCAAACTCAAAACCCTGACGGCGAATAACCTTAATTTCTAAGGATCGGATGGTTTCTAAATGGGTTTGCCTGTTGCAGGCTTTGGCACAAAAGGGATGTTTCAGAATGCTTAACAAGCCCCCCGTCGTTGGGTTCTGCAGGTAATTGGCCACACTGAGCATGAATCGCGCGGGGGGTGTTTCGGCCAGTTTAAGGCCGTCGGATTGATTCGCTGTTAAGTTCCAACGGGCCAATTCTTGTTCGACCCAATGGCCTAAGCTCTGGTTGGGTGTGACCAAAACAATGGGGCCGGTTGTTGTGTCAATGGCTTGGCGCATGATAAGGGCAATGACTTTGGCTTCCTGTTGCAAATTGCTGCAGGCAATCATTTGCGGCCAATGGTTGGGTGACGTTGTTACCGTTAAGTCTTGGTTGCCCGTTGCCGTGTGGACAAGCTGATGACGATCGGTGCTTAAATGGTTGGTTGGTTTTGTAAAGCAAATGTCAGCACAAGAAAGGCCCACAAAACTTAACAGTTTTTGGAGGACATGTTGGGGATGGGGGAGTGAATAAGACAAGTCACTTGAATCCAGACCATACAGAAAAACCTGCCCCTGTGGCAAGGCCAGAACTGTTTTCATTAAGGTGGCGATGCCAGGGGTGGCCCCAATTGAGCCGGCGATAACGACACGATGCGATGGCGGGTGTTGTGTCCAATAGGCCGATATGGTTTCCAGGGCCTGGTGAGTACGGGTTTGACCGTCAATAACTCCTTCTTCTTGTAAAATAGAGGGCCATTGGTGGGTAACAATTTTCAGAAACTCTAAGCTTAATTGCCAGTGTTCAGCATAGTCAGTGCTGACGACGGTTTCCATTTTTTCGACATCGAGTCCCCACCGTTGTATTTCATCTAAAATCGTGCCCAATAATTGGGCCGCTTTTAAGGCCTGAGGCGTTGACTTATATCCTGGGAATTTAAGGATCAGCTGACTTAGAACGCCTAACCGTTTGCAGGAATCTACCTTTTTGGGCAGGTTATCGATGGGCATGATCCCCAAAGGGTTGTGATCGCCCAAATCATTTAACGACACAATTTTTGGCAACAGAAGGCTTTCTTCAGGAACCCTTTTTAGGAAAATATTTTTCAAACTAAGAATAGCGCGGTGGTTTGGCACCAAAATTAACGTTTGCGCCAAGTCAAGGGGTGAGGTGGCCTGGTTAATAAGCATATCAACCAATCGCTGGCTAAAATTTTCGCCGAAAAGAATGCTAATGAGGTTAGATGAAAACAGTGTCTAGGTTTCCTTTTTTGATTTTGAAAAGAAGCACAATGTAACATATACCTAATCGATTTCGGAATCTATTGGGTGTACGTGTTTTGATCTAGGAAATTTTACTTAAAATATTTATAGTCTGCTTTGTAGAAAATTCGTAAAGGTAGCGTTTGATGATATTGCGTAGTTTTGGCATTATTTTGGCCATGATGTTGAGGGTCTCTGCAGGTGATGTGGGGCTTATAGCTATGGGGGGGATCCTTGGGTGGATGGTTTTCATGGTGCGCACACACAGACACTACATCCGGCTCAAGCGTCTTCTGATTCTGACTCCCAAGGGCATGATGTTGTTAAATCGTTTTTCTTTTCGGGTGGACGCGCTACTGAGTCGCGCGCAGAAAAGAGTTGTTGGGATCTTGTGCTTTTGTGTTTTGGAATAGACCCGTCCAGGTACAGAGGCTTTTAAGCCAGTCCCCTTTAAGCTGGTTCTTGGAAAACCCTATTGAGATATTTGACTAAAATTTTATTTAAATATTGTCATTGGCGTTTGCCTGTGGTGCAATAAAGACATTATTTCACATTAAAAAAAATTGTTCTTAATGCGCCATCTGTTCGTCATTCATTCTGCCGAAGCTTACCACCTGACAACAGCGGGTCTTTCTTTATGATGAAAGATTGGATACAGCACGAGGCCAAATGGTCTGTGCAAACCGATGCTGACTTGCCGGTTGTTTTGAATCGGGGGCAGGGGGTGTGGCTGTGGGATATAGAAGGCCGGCGGTATTTAGACATGAATTCTGCGTGCGCAACACTCAATTATGGCTATTGTCATCCTAAAATTCTTGGCGCCTTGTTGGGCCAAGCTGGTCGCTTAAGTCTATGTTCTCATACTTTTCATCATGATCAGCTGTCATCTTGCTTAGAGATGCTGTGTTTGATGACGGGGATGGATAAGGCTGTGCTTATGACGTCAACCGTTGAGGCTATGGAAGCGGCGGTTAAGGCGGTGCGGCTTTGGGGATGTCAGAGAAAAGGCATTCAGGATGATCAAATAGAAATTATTACGACCAAGCGCGATTTTCAAGGGCGATCTTTTGGACTAACCAATTGTTCATCTGGCTTTCGAAACGTTCCGTTTGGTGATTATGGGGCGCTAAGAAAGGCGATTACCCCGCACACCTGTGCTGTGCTCACAGAATCTATTCAAGATAAAGCAGGTTTAACCCTTCCCCCTAAAGGTTGGCTGGCTGAAATTTCCACCCTTTGCAAAGAGAATAACGTGTTGCTTATTCTTGATGAGGGTCAATCGGGTCTTGGGCGGTCTGGAAAAATACTGGCGTGTCGTGATGAAAATGTTCAACCGGACGGGGTGATTTTAGGGCAAGCCCTGGGGGGTGGATTCTTAAGCACGTCAGCATTTGCCGGTCGGCATGATTTATTGTCGTTGCTAAAACCAACGGGTTGTGAATTTAGCTTTGGAGGAAGCCCGTTTGCAGCCGCCATTGGACTTGCTTCTTTACAGGCTTTGAAAGAAGAAAACTTGGCTGAACGCAGTGCAGAATTGGGCGAGTATTTCTTAAATCGTTTGCGTCACATTGATTCGCCTTATATCCATGACATCAGGAGTCAAGGATTATGGATTAGTATCGAGATAGAACCCACTTGGCGTACGGCGCAGTCGCTTTGTGAGCAGTTTATGTATATGGGGATTTTGGCAAGCGCCCCTAGCGAGACTGTGGTGTGTTTGGCCCCGCCATTGGTTATCACCCATGAAGAGCTTGACTGGGCGTTGGTTAGACTTTATCAAGCTTTGCAAGGTGGCGGCACACTTCCTATTCAGGTGCCGCTTGTCTTTTAATGCGTGCGTGAAGGACTTTTCTTTATAGATTCAGATCCATCTTTAAAGCGATCTTGCACCAAATTATAGACATCTTTGTGTGATTTCAAAACGATATCAGAAATGCTGGCATGGTGATCAACAGCCTTGAATAAGGTTTGTTTCACGTTATCAGCATGGGCCGTTAGTTTTTCTTTTGAACGGGGGTGTTGCATAACTTCTCTCATTGAAGCATGCATTTCTTCAAACGTTTGACGCACAAATTGGGTTTGCAGTTGGGCGATATTCTTTATAACCTCAACAGCCATTTTTTGGGCATCGCTTAAGGCATCCAGATTTTTTTTATGATGATCAATTAGTTTTTCGCGGTCGATTTTGGGCATTTTAGCGGAAAATTTCTTGAACATATCTCTTGCTGAAGGATCAGCCTTTTTGGTGCTTTCTTTTTTGTGACTTTTGCTATCTTGTTTAGGGGACACAGCCATTTTTCATACT
>CAIVFQ010000150.1 GCA_903905285.1 uncultured Alphaproteobacteria bacterium | reverse complement strand
GGGTTGGCTTTTAGGACACCTGGGGAATTTTTACAGAAAGATGGGGGACTGTGAAAAAGCGAAAGATCTGCTTGAACAAAGCTTAGAAACTTACCAAAAATGTCTTCCCGCAGATCATGTTTATATTGGTTCAACCCTTTCACGTTTGGGAAATGTTTATAGGGATTTGGGTGTTTACACAAAGTCGCAGAGTTTGTTTGAACAAAGCCTTGTCATTTTCGAAAAGCGTTACGGTAAGGACCACCTAAGAACAGGGCAGGGCTTAAGAAGCTTAGGCCAAATTCATCTGCTGCAGAACAATATTCAAGATGCTGAAATTTATTTGGGCAAATCTTTATCGATTTTTCAATCTTATAGATATGTGGAAAGGTATTTTGTTTTAGAAGACTTGGCAGACCTTTTTCTTAAAAAATGTGAAGCAACCGACAATAAAAATGACCAAAAAGATTTCAAAAAAAAGGCCGTTGATTACCTAAAACAAGCTTTGGAAGTTATAACCTCCCATTCTGAAAAAGATTCATCTCATCTGCAAAGAATCAAGTCTAAAATAGAAACGGTTAATAATGGCAACTGATCAATCTTTACCCGGGCAATCTGCTTCTTCGCCTGCTGCCATCACGGATGATTTAGCAACGGCCGTGATTCATATTAGCTTTCGCCATAAACCCTTGATTGACCAGTGCCAACGTACCCAGCAGGCAGCCTTAGAAGAAGCCGTTGGCTTGGCCGAGGCTATTAACTTAAACGTGGTTTATCAACAAAACTTTGCGTTAAACAAAATTTCAGCGGCAACTTTATTGGGCAAAGGAAATGTTGAAAACATTCAACAAATTGTACAGGCCTTGGCCATCAAATTGGTTGTTATGGATAGTGTTTTATCACCCGTTCAGCAACGCAATCTGGAACGGGCTTGGAAATGCAAAGTGATTGACCGAACGGGATTAATTTTAGAAATTTTTGGCGCACGGGCACGCACATCAGAAGGGCGATTGCAGGTCGAATTAGCGGCCCTTAAGCACCAACGAAGCCGTTTGGTGAGGTCATGGACACACTTAGAGCGACAACGCGGTGGATTCGGCTTTATAGGGGGCCCTGGCGAAACCCAACTTGAACTTGATCGTCGGATGATCGATCAACGCATTATAAAATTAGAAAAAGAACTAAAAAACGTTAAGAAAATGCGCACCCTTCACCGCCAAGCGCGCCAGCGTCAATCAATGCCCGTGATTGCCCTGGTGGGATATACAAATGCCGGCAAATCAACGCTGTTTAATCGGTTGACCAAGGCCAATGTCTTTGCCGAAAATCTTTTGTTTGCCACGCTTGACCCGACTATGCGGCGGTGTGAAATTCTGAACCCCAAAACGAAAGGTAAGCAGGAGGTTATTTTTTCAGACACAGTGGGGTTTATCTCTAACTTGCCAACGCAGCTGATTGCTGCCTTTCGCGCAACGCTAGAGGAAGTTTGTACAGCTGATCTTATTCTTCACATTCGAGACAGCGCCCACCACGATGCAAAAGCCCAGGCGCAAGATGTGGAAAAAATATTGAACGAGTTGGGTATTATTGATCGCCAACCCGATGATGCGCCTTTGGTCGTAGAGGTTTACAACAAAATCGATTTGTTATCGCCTGAAGACCGTTCCATTTTGCTGAATCAAGTTGACCGGCGTTCCAACTCTGTGGCTATTTCAGCCCAAAACGGTGATGACATCGAAACGTTGCTCAAATGGATTTACGATCGTTTTCAAAACAAAGGAATGTTCGTTCAAACCGTCGTCCTAGACAACGATCAAGGGGCGGCCATAGCCTGGTGTTATCAGCAAGGTTTGGTGTTAGAACGTCATGACAACGATGAGACAGGACAGATTGAATTAAAGCTGATTTTAACGTTGCCACAATTTGTTTATTTAAAGAAGTTGCATGCAAGTCAATAAGTCTTTATAGAGAAACAATTATCAAAATTCATATTTCTTAAACAAAATGAAAATAAACTTTTCCCAATCATTGCAAATTTCTTTGGTGCTTTCTTGGAAGGCGATCATTCTGACGGCCAAAATCTTTTTAGGAATCCTGTCTTTAGCCGTTTGTTTATTTCTGTTTGCTTTTTATCTGGGAATTGATTGGAAAAATTACTCTTTACCCTTTTTTTCCGTCCCTGCTTTTTTCATAGGACTTTACATACTTATTACTTTTTTATTTAGAAAACATTTTAACGAAGTTTTAAATGGAGAATACAAAAGATTTAGACTGATCTTTGTTGATAACGGACCAAGTTTAAGCTTCTACCTGAAATGGACCTTTTGGTGCTGGCTTTTCCATAGTATGGCATGTTCTTTTTTGAGTTACGGTCTTTTTGGTACGCCTGTATCTCAATATTTATTATCAGAAATTGGGCTAGCCGATGTAACAACTCCCACATACTTCATGTTTGTTGAATTTCTTCTTATAATTTTCACATATACCTTTATTGTTATGTATTTAGTTAACGAAGAGATAAAGGTATCTAAATTAGAGCTTCGTTTGGTTCCTTAAGACAGAAAGCTCTAAGCCGCCTTTGCCATTGTAAACGTTTGGGCCTCTATGTGCCTGTCTAGTTTTTCAAAGTAATAAACGCCTGCCAAAAATCCGATACAGCTGGGAACAGTCAGAAGCAAGATTCCCGCATATCCAAACCATTCAGTTAGATAAACAACCCCGAAAGAGACGATGACGTACATCATAGCGCGCGTTAAGGCATACAAGAATGTTGTGGCGGTAAACCGTTTGTAAACCGGAAATCGTTTGATGAAAATAGCATTAGCAGGAACATCTCCAAGATGCAGCGTAAGAATTAAGAACTGTAATAAAAATATATGAGTTGTGCTGCTACTTGCTGTTAATAGGAAGGGAAGCAAAGCCATCAAGACCAACGCCATAAATCCTCTTACCTTCAATAGTTTAAGGGGATATATATAATAACTCATTATGGGCCAGGCTAAATTAATAAAAATTGTTAGAAAGGCAAGCCAGAAATTATGCATGATTATATCTTCTGATGAATACCCAAACTTTCCTTTTAAGACGGGATTAAAATACATATAAGCCAGGTAGAATGTCAGAGGCCACCCACAATGAATAAGAAAGTAATACAATGACGTTGAAAAGGGTATTTTCTTTTTCCAATCTGATTCGTGCTGGTGGGGCTTTTGATAAAACCTAGATGCTTCATGAACATTGTCGCCCTGTTTGAGACGAGATTTTTTAATCTTTTCCTTTAGGTCAAGGAATTCTGGTGTTTCTCTCAACCGTGTTCGGGCGACAGACCCAATAACCGCTATGCAGGCGCCAATCCAAAATGCCGTTCGCCAATTGAAACCATAGCGTGTTGTCAAAGCCGCCACACCTAAAGCCGCCAACGAACCAAAGGCCGAAGCTACAGCAATAAAAGAAACGGCGGGATATTGGTGGGGAGGTTTCGTAATTTCTGTAACATAAATCTCAGCACCCATGATTTCGCCCATGGAGGACAGCCCTTGAATCATGCGGCAGATTGTCACAATGTAGGCAGCAGAAATACCAATCTGGGCGTACGTTGGCAAGCTTGCCATGATCATGCAAGATATAGCCATCATCGTAGTGGTAATAATAACGGTGGTTTTGCGACCAATGGTGTCCCCAATATAGCCAAATAATAAGGCACCAAAGGGTCTAAGAATAAACGTTGAACAAAAGGCAAGAGCAGTAATTAAAGAAGCCGTGTGTGGATCGGTTTTCGGGAAGAATAGTTCGTTCAACAACACAGCCATATGCACATACAGCATCAAGTCGAAATATTCTAAGAATGTACCAATCTGCAAAAGACCGATGGCTTCTTTTTGGGAACGCGCAAGAGAAGAAGGAGACCCCATATATACACTCCAAAACATTTAACGCTTTAGAGGATTTTATGGGGGACTTCGGACGGCTTAGCGATGCGATTTATTTTTTTATTTCTTATGGAATTTTTGCAAAGCGAACAAATGTCGAGTTCTATTCATGATCAAGTTTTTCGTTTGTGTTAGCCAAATGATAATCAAGAGTCTTTTTTAAGGCCGTCTCTAAATCAACTTTCGGCTTCCAACCCAGCAAAGTCTGTGCTTTTGCAATTGATGGCACACGGCGGCTAATATCTTGATAATGAACCCCGTAATGTTGTTTAGAGTCAACGGCGTTAATTTTAACCTTTTCGGCAATTTTCTGATACCCAGGGTAAGTACCAACCAACTTGACTAATAGTTCTGCCAATTCTTTGATAGAGACGTCATTTTGCGGATTTCCTAAATTGAAAATCTCTGCGGTGGCTTTGTTTTCAGGGTTTTCAATAATCCTCATTAACGCCTCAATACCATCGTCAATATCTGTAAAGGATCGTCGTTGTTCGCCGCCATCAACCAATTTAATTTCCTGGCGATGCAAAATATCAGCAATGAATTGGGTCACCACACGGGATGATCCTTCTTTGGTCGAAAAGATATTATCTAATTTTGGTCCCAACCAGTTAAAGGGGCGGAACAGCGTATAATCCAATCCCTCATGCACGCCATAGGCAAAAATAACCCGATCAAGCAGTTGCTTTGAACAGGAATAAATCCACCGTTGTTTGTGAATAGGGCCCAAGACAAGGCTGGATGTTTCTTCATTGAATTCATCATCTTGGCACATGCCATAAACTTCAGAGGTCGACGGGAAAATAACACGTTTTTTATAAGTTACGCATTGCCGCACAATGTGAAGGTTGGCCTCGAAATCAAGTTCAAACACGCGCAAAGGGTCAGTCACATACAAGCTGGGCGTGGCAATCGCAACCAAAGGTAAAATAACATCGCACTTTTTAACGTGATAGGCGATCCATTCCTTATTGATGGTGATGTCGCCTTCCACAAATTGAAAGCGTGGATGACCCAAGCTGTCCTTTATCTTGTCATCGCGCATGTCCATGCCAAAAACCTGCCAATCGGTTTTCTGAAGAATAGATTCTGTTAAGGCGCTGCCAATAAAACCATTAACACCGAGGATTAAAACTTTTTTAGACACTTGTTTTTGCATCACGTTATGAATTCATACATGATTGTGTTTAGACTAATTCATTAGACTTTTCCAGAGTTCTTGTGGGATAAACAAGAAAATGTCGCTCTTTTAAAGCAAGAAGCTTGTGCTTGTCACTATTTTAGTCCCCTTCATATTTCTTACTTTAACGATGCTGGTCGTGATGGTTACGTTGTATCGTCGCAGCGAAAATTATCGCCAACAAACGGTTGAGTTAAGTCTTGAAAACACGCGTTTAATATCTTCCCTGCAGTATGAACGGGCGCAGGCTTTGGACAAGATAGAAACATTACAACAAACCCATCAACAGCTAACGGAAACGTTTCAGGGCTTATCAAATCAGGCGCTTTTGCATAACAACCAGGCGTTTTTATCGTTGGCGCAATCCAGCTTCGAAAAGTTTTTTGCCCAATCGAAAACAGATTTAGATCAACGTCAACAAAGCTTGATTAATCTGGTTGACCCGGTTCAAAAAAGCCTGCAACAGGTTGATCAAAAAATTGGTTTGTTAGAAAAAGAACGCATCGATGCCTACAGCGATCTGCGACGACAGGTGACTGATTTGTTATTAAGCCAGAAAGAATTGCGGTCTGAAACGGCTAACCTGGTTAAGGCTCTTCGCACCCCTAATGCCCGTGGTCAGTGGGGGGAAATGCAGCTTCGCCGCGTGGTTGAAATGGCGGGAATGATTTCACACTGTGACTTTATTGAACAGGCCCAAGGGGACGAGGGCCGATTGAGGCCCGATATGGTTATCAACTTACCCGGTGGCAGAAAGATTATCGTCGATGCCAAAACACCTTTATCTGCCTATTTAGAATCGATTGAAGCAGTCGATGATAATCAGCGTCGCGCTTTTCTGGATGACCATGCACGCCAAGTGCGCACCCATATTCGTAATTTAAGCCAGCGTGCCTATTGGGAACAGTTTCAGCCTACACCAGATTTTGTGGTGATGTTTTTACCGGGCGAGGCCTTTTTTAGTGCTGCCCTGGAAAAAGACCCTTCGTTAATTGAGGCCGGCGTACAAGAACGCGTCATCTTGGCAACCCCCACAACCCTAATTGCCCTTTTAAGAGCAGTTTCTTTTGGGTGGCGACAAGAAAACATTGCTGAAAACGCCCGCGCAATCAGCGAACTGGGGCGAGAGCTTTACAAACGCCTTGGGGATATGAACGAATCATTAAGCCGCCTGGGTCGTCATGTTAAGCAGGTGGTTGATAGTTACAATCAAACAGTTGGCACGGTTGAACGGCGTGTTCTTGTATCAGCCAGAAAGTTGAATCAATTAGACCCCAGCCTTGATCCTAAAGCGATTGAACCTTTAAACCCTCTTGATTCTATTCCGCGATCGGTTCAATCTGTAGAAAACCTTGAGCCATAGATGTGTTTCATGACCTTTAAATCGGCGTTCACTATTTACGCTATTCTTATGTTGCTACCCCACCTAGGGTGGGCAGAAACTGCTGCGCCTGTTGAGGCCCCTAAGCCCGCTGAAACGCAAGAAAAAAACAATGATACAAGCCTAACCATTTACAAAGATGCGGCTTTGGTCAAAAGAAAGATTCTCTTGGCTTTAGAAGCTGGAAGCCATCTTTATAAAGTAGACGGCGTTGCTGAAACGATTCACACGCCTTCTTTAATGTTAGAACTTCAATCCGATTCGAAAAGCGGACAAATTCAAGAATATTCTGTGAAGCCCGATAATAATTTAGAAGAAGCCTCAGGCGGTTCGGAAAAGTTTTTGGAAATAACCATCGCCACCAAACAACCTGATGCCCACAATCATTTGGCGTTTTTCTATTTATTTAGAAACTTAGGATGGCGCGTTGATTACACATTGGAACTTGCTCCAGCGTATGAAAGTTTAGCCTTGAGTGCGTGGATCGAAATCATTAATCAATCGGGCGTCGATTTTAATAAGGCAAACATTCATCTGATTGAGAGTGATGTTCCCAGCAGCGTTAAGGAAGATTCATCTGTGACTGCCAAGCCGACAGTTTATTCACTGCCCAATCCTGTTAGCTTGCGAAAAAATAGTGCAAAAAAAATAAATTGGGCGAGTACCCGTGGCATACAGGTTCAAAGGCAATATCGGCTTTATGTTGGTGGAAAATATTTGCAAGATTTACACAACAAGACAGCTCAACCCTTAATTGAAACATGGATAACCTTTTCTAATAGTCAAAAACAGGGACTGGGCTTGCCTTTGCCAGCTGGACAAGCAGCTTTTTATAGCCAGGGCCCAAATAACAACTTGGTGCTTTTAGGCATGATTGATATCCCTTCTGCTGCTGTTGATCAAGATATTAGTTTAAAAATTCCTTCAGAAGGTGTCAGTGCTGCCTCAACCATAGAAACAGCACTAGAACAACACGAATTTAAAAAACTAACAGACCAAGCAGCCGAGGCTAATTACAGGCTTTGCCTTAAAAACAAAGGAAATAAACCTGTGACCATTAAGGTGATTCTGGATTTACCAGTCACGAACTGCAAAATCATTAAAGAGAATAAGGCGCACACCATCGATTCGCTTAAACAGTATTCTTGGACTGTTGAAATTCCCCCTGAATCGGAAGTTGATTTGAAGTATCGATTGCAAGTTGATTTAGGATAAATGAACCAAAATCTCATTGACCGTTTTTTAGAAATGTTAGCCGCCGAACGGCAAGTAGCTAAAAATACTTTAGAAGCCTATCAACGTGACTTAGTTCATTTTTGTCAATTCTTACAAGGCCAAGATTTAACAAAGATAGAAGCCAATGACGTTCATTTATATTTAGAAGCCTTATCAAAACAGCAGTTTTTACCCACCACCCTTGCACGTCGGACGTCTGCGCTTCGACAGTTTTATGCCTTCCTTTTAAGCGAAGACTTATGTGTGAAAAACCCGTGCCAACATCTTAAACCGTTGCGCCAGAAACGCGTTTTATCGAAAGTTTTGAACGAAGAACAAGTAAACCAGTTGTTACAATCGGTTTATGAAGGTGCAGTTGATAAGCCAGAAAAAATTCGGTTAGCCGCATTGTTAGAAACTTTATACGCCAGTGGTTTGCGTGTAACCGAGTTGGTGGGTTTGCCGATACGCAGCCTGATTGCTGACCCTGGGACAAAGAAACTGCAAAATATGTTGCTGATTCGGGGTAAAGGAAATCGGGAACGGTTAGTGCCTTTAAACAACGCTGCCATGGTGGCTTTGCAAGCGTATTTATCGGTTCGTGAGTATTTTGTTAACAAAAGCGGGCCCAAGTCGGCTGTATGGTTGTTTCCCTCAATCAGTCAGCAAGGTCATTTGACGCGTCAGGGATTTGGTCAGCTTTTAAAACAACAGGCCGTTTTGGCTGGACTGGATCCTCGTTTATTGTCACCCCACGTTATTCGTCACAGTTTCGCAACCCATTTGTTAAATCGGGGAGCTGATTTGTTGGTTATTCAAAAACTGTTAGGTCATGCCGATATTGGTACCACACAGATCTACACTCATGTTATGCCCGAACACCTATTGAAACTGGTGACAGTGCATCACCCCCTGCAAAAAAATTCCTAGCGTGCATTTTTTCTGTCACGCTGCCTGAGTGTGAGTTACGTCACCCATAGGTTTGGAAAAGGATTCATCTGGCCTTAAACCTTCCAGTTTTTCAAAGTGACGGATAGCCTAGAAGAAGGCGACTGTTGCAGGTAAAGCAATAATCCATATCCCCCAATGACTGAACCATTCGGTTAAGTAAACAAGTCCAAAAGCCGTAACAACGTGCATAAGGGAACGGGTCAGAGCGTATTCCAAAGTTGTTGCCGTAAATCTTCTACATACAGGGAAACACTTAATAAGAATCGCATGGGCTGGCGTTCCCCCTCCTAGACAAACCACGAGAAGAGCCTGTAAGCAAAATACCTGCCAGGCAGCTGTGGATTGAATAATGCAGATTGGCAAGATCAAAACCAAGAAAAGAAGATACCATGCCTTGAATTTTAATATGTTTAAGGGATGAATCCTTGTACTTAAAAAAATTACTATAGTATTTTTCTAGATAGTTAATAGGCATTTTCCGATGAGGTCTTGGAGATTTTCTGTATTTTGTTGCACCAAAGGTCTGAGGATGGATTTGAG
>CAIVFQ010000149.1 GCA_903905285.1 uncultured Alphaproteobacteria bacterium | reverse complement strand
TTACTGCGGCTCAGGGTACCAGATGAGACGCACAAATGCAAATCCATCTCTACTAAAATTTTAAGAATACAAACAAGGACTGAAGTCTCTTTCGCCTGAAGGCGAAGGTTTTAACCAATTAGGAGACTATAAATCAACATCTGCCACTGACCAACCAATTTGATTGCACAGTTTCTTGATAACGCCAACTGGTGCCGTTGTGAAATGGGCGGGTTGGTGAGCATACGAACAATATCCCACCACTTTGGCTAACGGAATCAATCCTTTTTCCGAAGCCAGCGCTGAAGATGCCAAACCAATAGCCGCAGCCCCATCCGACAAAGGAGAGGAGGTCGCGGCCGTTACCGTACCGCCAGCGCGAAAGGCTGGGTTTAAGGCACTAAACTTTTCTGGCTTCACCCGACTGGGCGGTTCATCTTGGGTTATAATCGTCACGTTGCCTTTATTATCGCGCACCTCAAGGGGAGTCATTTCAAATTCAAACAAACCTTTGGCAAGCGCTTGCTGGTAATAAGCTAATGTTTCGAAAACATATTGTTCTTGTTGCGTGCGATGAAAATTGTAAAGGCTGGCGGTATCGTCGGCAAATTCTCCCATTAATCGATACGTACCATCTTCATTCTTATGATAGGGATCTTCCAGCCCGTCACGATACAAATGATCAATAAAGGTACCATGACCTGCGCGATAGCCACCACGGGCGCGATCCAATAAATACGGCGCGTTCGTCATGCTTTCCATGCCACCGGCAATAACAAGGCTGGCTTGATTCAAACGAATCTGGTCACAGCCCATAAAAATAGCTTTCATCCCTGACCCGCAAACCTTATTAACCGTGGTACAGGGGGCTGAATCTTTGATGCCAGCATGGATTGCCGCTTGACGAGCAGGTGCCTGCCCCTGGGCAGCCTGAAGGACACATCCCATAATCACTTCATCAACAGCACAAGAAAGATCCAGGCTTTTAATAACGGCACTGCCCAGCTGATAACCCTTGAAAGAGCTTAAACACCCCTGAAAGCTACCAATAGGTGTGCGCTTAGCAGCAACAATAACAGGAACAGAAGAATGTGAACTAACCATTTATTAACCTTTTGTTAACCTTAGAAAGGCGAAACTAATAGTAGTTTGAATCAATTTTAGAAAAAATTAAACTAAAAAGCTTAATTTAATTAGAAAAGAAAAAAAGAGGTAACACATGTCTGTTCAATACCAGCTGCCACGCCAAATCAATCATTTTAGCAACCCAACGGATGATCCCTTGCAACACGGCGGCCCCCACTCAGGTGTTCGGACGCCTGAGTGGATGCTTAACATCGGAGACCTTTTAAAATCAAGCGTTGATGGTTTTGAAGATCATGCCCAACTTTTTACTTGGAAGGGTGCGTCCAAACGTAAAACCACAGGCGACCTTGGTAACCTTCTTTTTACCTCAGCAACATTAGGGCATTCTTTGCTTGAACTGGAAATTCCTAATGGTAGTTATGCTCCCGTATTAGAAACAAAAATGAATACAGGTGAACATCTTGAATTGGTAACCATAGTGAGGCTAGGGAATGCTAAGGCTCTTAAAGTTAAGCTGCAAACAATTGCCTATGGGAATTGCCGCATAGGAAGTTTTGAACAAACGGCCGATAGATTGTTCCTAGAATTGTACGTGACAACAAGGGAAAATACCGTTTTTGAATTTGGTCAAGACGGTGTATCTGTTGGGCAAACAGTCAGCAAAGTTGATTATTCAAAGAATACCGCTGAATAGGATTTGTAACAGGGGTTTTAGAATGTTTTCTGCCGTTTATGAGAAAAGATCAAACAGAAGAATTTCTTTTACGAATAAATGGCAGAAAGGACCATATAACTCAAGTAACTCACGTAACAAAGAATCATCGTGATTCCCAGGTATTTATTAAAGAATAGGGCCCTTTGGGAATGGTCCGTTTTATGCAAAAAGTTACAGACCACGTTTGTTAAAACAGTAAGGGTTATTAGCAAAAAAGTCGAAAGCTGAATCGCATCAGCCAAACTAAAAACAGATGTCAAAGGCAATGATTGATCAAGAATGTATTTATTCCCCACGGTAACAAAAACGGACGCCACGGTTAAGTTTGATCGGGCCATTAAGTTTGAGGTTTCCACACAAAAAGTCATACCGCACAAAAAAGCAGCTAAAAAGAAACCAACAAAATAGTTAAAGAAAATACGCCCCCCCCGATCGTTTTAATTCAATAACCATGGAAATACGCGAATAAAGACCCTCGCTTTGATTGGGGTATTGAAAGCCTGTGTTGTATAGATAGAGTTCCTCAGTTAGCTTCACATCAAGAATTGTCCATCCGTGTAGGATTAGGTCTGAATAAATATTACTATTTTTAATGTCAGGAACAAATTGAAGATCTTTACGTTCATCGTTAATGGATTATATAGACAAGACGATCTTTTGCCTATCAAAGGGAAAATTTGTAACCTCCCAATTATTACGAACATCACATGAAAAGCGGGCAATCGTGGCATAATCATTCTCAATTTTATGAGAAATTATCCAAGCCATTTTGACATCGGATGCATTAACAACTTCCATGTTTTTTACATAATCATAGTCACCATAAGGACTTCGCCACCAGAGGGAAAAGTCTACATTAACGAACTTTTTTCCAAGATCAATTTTAGAGATATTGGTTATAAAAAACCCGACAACAATTTTTTTTCTTATCTTTTGATTCAATATTCTCCGCCGCTTTAGAAGAATCATGAGGGGGCATTTCTTGGGCATAGGCAAAAGAAATAGAAAAACAGAGCCCAACCAAAAGAAAGAGTATTTTCTTTATCATAAAATAGGGACCAGTCTTCATAATTGTTCCATTTCGTCCATTAGGAAACATTTCGCACCGTATTGTCAAAAAAAATTAAGAATAAATGGAAGAAAGGATCATATAACTCAAGTAACTTACATAACAAAGAATCATTGTGATTCCCAGGTGTTTATTAAAGAATAGGGCCTTTTTGGAATGGTCCGCTTTATGCAAAAAGTTACAAGCCACGTTTGTTGAAACAGTAAGGGTTATTAGCAAAAAGGTTGAAATCTGAATCGCGTCAGCCAAACTAAAAATGGATGTCAAGGGCAATGATTGATCAAGGATATATTTATTCCCCACAGCAACAAAAATAGACGCCACGGTTAAGTTTGATCGGGCCATTAAGTTTGAGGTTTCCACACAAAAAGTCATGCCACACAAAAAAGCAGCCAAAAAGAAGCCAACAAAATAATTAAAGAAAATACGCCCCCCCAATCGTTTTAATTCAATAACCATAGAAACACGCGAGAAAACGCTTTCATCCTTGGATGGATCTCCATAATTTGTCATGTATAAATTTGGATAACTGGACATCTTTACACCCGTAATAGTCCAACCACCTAGTTGTAGACGCCGAGAAATGCCGCTGAATTCCACATCAGGAATAAACTGAAGGCTGTCGATATCATGGACCGTATCCTCCATGGAAATGGTAATTTCTTGTCTATCGAAAGGAAAATGTGTAACTTCCCAGTTATTACGAATTTGAGAAAAATAACGAACAACAGTAATATAGTCATTGCCAACTGTGGAAGTTTCGCCCCAAAGTTTTTTGTAATCAGGTGAATTAACGATTTCTGTATGTTCAACAGGATTATAGTCAGAATAAGGACCTCGCCACCAAACATAGAAGCCCAAATCAGCGGTGCGTTTTGACAGACTAAAATTGGTAATACTGCTAAGAAAAATCCCGACGACGACTTTTTTCTTATCTTTCAAGTGCAGATCCTGTGGGGGTTTAGACGGCTTAACCTCCGAATGATTCTGAAGACCAGACGTTTCTTCGCTAAAGGCAAAGGATGCCATAAAGCAGAACACAACCAAAAAGAATGCCAGGCTTTTTTTCATGAAATACAGTTAATATAAATTTTCTCTAAGAACGAATATAACCCATCATAAGTAAATTTTTTACAAAGATAGATTAAAATTATGTGCGGAATTGTTGGATTTACAACTCAGAAATCGTTGTCGGCTGACACCCTGCGCAATGATATCCAAACCATGAATCAGACGCTTACCCATCGCGGTCCCGACAGTGACGATCTGTGGCTGGATGCCGAGGCAGGCATTGCCCTTGGTCATCGCCGCCTGGCGATCGTTGATTTATCGCCCGCAGGCCGCCAACCCATGGTGTCGCAGTGTGGCCGTTGGGTGATGTGTTATAATGGCGAAACTTACAGCCAGGCCGAACTAAAGCCCATCCTTTCCCGCCACAATATACCCCTCCGCGGACATTCTGACACCGAAGTCATGCTGGAATCTTGTGCCCTTTTAGGGGTGCATAAAGCTTTGGAACATTTTATTGGTATGTTTGCGTTTGCCCTGTGGGACCGCCATGATCGGGTTCTTTATTTGGTGCGCGATCGTTTAGGCATTAAACCCTTATATTGGACGCACCAGAGCCAAACTTTGTTTTTTGCCTCAGAGCTAAAAGCTTTAACAGCCCATAAAGATATTGCCACAACCACAGACCGCAAAGCCGTGACCAGCTACCTAAACCATGGGTATATTCCTGCCCCCCACAGCATTTACGAAAATATTTATAAACTACCCCAGGGGCATATTTTAACCTACCGTCCTGGGGCTGAACCCGTTATAGAACCCTATTGGACGCTGGAATCTGTTATCAAGGCCGGCAAAAAGGATTTATCGCCAGAACAAGCGGTGGAGGGCCTTCACGAATTGCTAAAGGATACCGTTGGCCGTCGACTGATGGCTGATGTGCCTTTGGGGGCCTTTTTATCAGGGGGGATTGATTCTTCCCTTGTGGTATCGCTGATGCAAAGCCAAAGCACCCAACCGGTTAAAACGTTTACCATTGGCTTTGATCAAAAAAAATATAACGAGGCTGATCATGCCCGCGCCATTGCCCAGCATTTGGGAACCGATCATACAGAACTGTTTGTAACCACCCGTCAGGCTCAGGCTGTGATTCCCAAATTACCCACCCTGTATGACGAACCCTTTGCTGACGCATCCCAGATTCCCACCTTTTTAGTTGCTGAGTTGGCACGCCAGCATGTCACGGTGGCTTTATCAGGCGATGGGGGAGATGAATCGTTCGGCGGTTACAATCGTCATGCTTTTGGTAAAAAAATACAACCGTGGCTGCCCTTGATACAGCGCCTAGGGTCTTTGCTGCCTAAAAATTGCCCCCTTCCCTTTATGAAGCAGGGAGAAAAAATAGCGAACATTCTAAAATCAAAGTCGCAAAAACAGCTTTATGACGTATTGCTCAGCCAATGGCCTGATCCCAGTCTTTTAGTATCTGGCATTCAAACCTACGACGATAATTTGTGGCCACAAGACGCTTTGATGCCTGACCTGGTCGATAAGATGCGTTATATGGATACCATGCGTTATTTGGCCGATGACGTTTTGGTTAAGGTGGATCGGGCAACGATGGGTGTTAGCTTGGAGGCCCGCGTGCCCTTGCTGGATCATCGCGTGGTAACCTGGGCCTGGCAGCAGCCCTATACCTTTTACCAAGGGAAAACCAAATGGCTGTTAAGGCAAATTTTGAAAAAATATGTGCCTGAGAATCTTTTTGAACACCCTAAAATGGGTTTTTCTGTGCCGATTGGCGATTGGTTGCGGGGTGATTTAAACGAATGGGCAAACGCATTATTAAGTGAAGCGTCTTTAAAAGAAACGTTTGAGCCGAAGCTTATTCTTCAAGCATGGCAAAACCATCAAAAAGGGCAATCGTCGCATTCGCAACAGTTATGGAATATTTTAATGTTCCAAGCGTGGCAGCAGGCTGCCCGAGTTTAAAATCTGAATATCGCGTGCAACACTTTGTGCCAGGCTGACCATCAATCGTTCCCGCGTCGCCATTTTGGCATTCAGGTTTGAAAACTCCTCTAATATATCGGTTGTATAAGAACTGATAGAATCCACCTTGTTTTGATAAATAAGCTGGCGATTAGCGTCATAGATTTCAATCAACGCCACAACCCGCCCTTGCGACCGCAAGGCCGAGGCATCAGCCGCATAGCCAATGTCCCCAAAGTTTTCACTCAGCGATATAGAAATTTTATGAATGGCGGGGTTATTAATGTGGGCAATAAGCGGTGTTAATTCTTTTTTGAACTTATAGGTTCCATAAGCTTCCTCGTTATTGCCTTTAACCTCTAACACAAAAGCGGTCGAAACGTTTGACGACTGCTTATACAAAGGTCGAAACCCACAACCAGCCAAAATAAGGATAATAAGAAGAAATGAAAAAAGCTTCATGGAGGGGATTATAAATGAGGCGGATGGTAATTGGTACAAGGAATTATTTTTTTAAATAATCTTGAAATATTGACGTTTTGTTAACTTTTAGCAAGTAGAATGTAATTAAAGATCGAAAAATATTGATTTAGTATTTATTTTTTAATTGTTAAAAGGAGTATAGATTATGTTAAAGAACTTGAAATATATTGCAGCCGTAGGGTTAATTGCCTTTGGCTACACCAATACCGCGAATGCTGCGTTTGGCATGGGGCCTAACAGGCTAACATGTACAGCTAAAGCGGCTGTAAAATCAGATCCAAAAAGCATGGCTTTTAATGAAAAGTGTATCCATGAGGTTGACCCTAACTCCATTAAAAATTTTTCGGCAGCGTTCGTTAAAGCCCACTGCTCTACACCACAAGCTAAAGCAGCCATGAAAAAAGATAAGAACCTTCAAATGGCTTGTTCAAAAGCCGGCCTGGTTAACAACACACACATAGCAGCTGCTAAGACCAAACAACATCTTGTTGCTATCAAAGATTCTAATGCAAAAAAGGTAGCACAACAGAAAGCAAAAGCTGCACACGCAAAAGCATTGGCAGACCATAAAGTCGCTTTGGCAAAACAGAAACAGGCAGAACAAGCAGCAGCAGCAGCAGCAGCTGAAGCTGAACGTATGGCATCAGAACAAGAAGATGCAGCAGGTCAAGACCCTGAAAACGACCTAACGGATGGCGGCGAAGCAGCTTTGGATGATGGAGCACCTTTGGATGATGCAGCAGCGGCCGAGGAAGAACCAGCAGCTCCTGCTTGTTCAGAAGACGATCAAGCTAACGGCGTGTGCTAATAACAAAACAAAGAAAACACGAATACGGCAACCCGCTATAATTAGGGCCCTATAATTCGGGATTTTTCTTGAAAACATACTCAGCACTCTGTCAATTCGACAGGGTGCTTTTTTTATATGGGCATAAGATGGGAAAATGGTGCCCAGAGTCGGAATCGAACCAACGACACAGGGATTTTCAATCCCTTGCTCTACCAACTGAGCTATCTGGGCAAGATAAGAACGCTTCTAACGCACGCTTACCTTATGCTTTTTATAAAAGGATTTTCGGCCGTTGTCTAGTGCCGTTCACAGAAGACATTCACTTTAATTGGTATATGGCATCAAAGGACTCGTAAAAAAAATGTCCTTTCCTTAATGTTATTTTAAGACATACAATTCTAAGATTAGGTAATAAGTACACCTAACAACTTGATCATCAGTTCTTGAGAAAGTGAGCGTAAGTATGTCATTCGCAATTTCCAAATTATTGTCCGTTAGTTTGTTATTAGCCAGTTCCACAGCTTTTATATCCAACAGCTATGCTGCTGAGAAACCTTTAACTGGGGCACAACGACGCGCCCTTAAACGCGCCCAACAACTGCAGCCTTCCTTACCCGCGGTTGTAGAAGACGATAGGGGATCTGCTGCACCAACAACAGGAGGCCTAGGCACCTTAGAATCTACAGCATCAGATGATACCCTTCCAGGCGCAGCTTTCCTTTCATCTGTATCTGTCCTTACCGCTGCATCAGCACAAGTGGGCGTTAAAGAAGAAAAGAAAGAAGAAGCAGTAAGAGTAGAAGTTGTTGAAATCCACGATTCTGGAGCACCTGCAACAGCTACTGCTGTTATTGTGGCATCATCTGCCGCCTTAGAGGGGCTAGAAAGAGATCTTAGTGCAGGGGCTGCTGTTTACGGCGAAACACGCCTAGATAACTCAGCGTCATTTACTTTACCCCATGCATTAACGATTAAGCCTTACACCCCAAGCTCAGATCTTGAATTTAATGATTTTTATAGCCTGGCCGCAGATAGATTCTATCAATACGGAATTGAATCTGAGTCACCTGGTTCATATCCTTTTGCGACACGTCGTCAAAACGTCATGAGCTGGTTAAGTGCCGAAATTCTGGAAATGACAACTCAAAAAAAGGTATTAGATGACCGAATAGCCGCGAGAACAGATGGTGTGTTGGGTGATTTGCAAGCGTCTTCAGCAAGTTTGGGAACGAAAATTGCTAACTATAGTTTGTTAGTTAACGAAGCCCTTTTTCATCTTGGACAAACTCAACAATTTATGGAATACACCCTAAATGCGGTTGAAACCCTTAAGAGAAGCGTCAGTGAATTAGAAGAGCTTGCTAAGGCCGAAAAGAACGCAGAGACCCGCTCTGCCTATGAAAAAACAGCCAAGAGTCAAAAAGAAAATATCGGAAAATTTAAAGCACAGATCTTAAGTGCAGAAGCATTAATGCATGCCATGTATCCTTTTCATAGAGCCTGGGTTCCTATGTTTTGGGGGGCATTTTCTCTGCCAAGTTGGTCAGCAAATACCGATCGTCTTGCTGTTACTGGTATCAGTGCCCTTCCGTCAAGCATGTCAATCACCCATGAAATGTTAATGGATAATGCTGGTGACGCAGAGGTTCATTACCAAAGGTATCTTCAAGCAATGATTTCTAATAATGCCCTTAAACTAGCAGCTGCAAGAACACACAATCGGGTTGTTTTCGAGGCCACCCCACAGGCAGCAGCGGCGGCTAGCGTAGAAATAGCAGGACACAAAGAACAGGATGGAAAGAAATAAAAACCTGTTAAAAAGAAAGTGATTTAAAAAGGGCAAGATTATGACAAATTATTTAAGAGATATTTGTTATTCATCTGCCCTTTTTACTGTTTTGATAACTATTTTGGTCTCAGCCTGCCAGGCAGGCGACCAAAAGATCTAGTCCTATCACCTATAGGCATAGAGCTAAGGCCTAAACAGACACTAGCAATAATGCCTCATCAATCTTTTCTAACACCACGGGAATTCGCAATCCTTGCGGGAATAGAAGAGGATTTTCTCGTTCTACCCAATACTATAAATCTAGATCAGAAAACGACTTTGGACCGCACGCCTTCGGATCGTATGATTTTCCGACAAGATATTGATCAGCGCATTCGTTCCCTGATTAAGAAGATTTTGCGCAAACAAGGGACTAAGAAACCCCAAACGGGCAAACATGTTCATTTTGCAGACGCTATAAACGATCGTATTAAACGAATCGACAGAGAGATTAGCACTCTCCAAAAACGCCTTGCTAAAGTTATACAGAAAAAAAAGAGGGTTGATCTTTCTTTTCCCTTAACCCGCAAAAACCTTTTAATTTTAAAATGCGAAAGCCAAGTCTATGGAACAACTTTCCCTAAGGTGTTTGCCTCAGCGTGTGATTTGATAAAAGCTTTCTTAAAGCGTTAAAAAGAATCATCTGCCTCTTGGACACGCCAAAAAGTTATGACCGATTGCCCATATTGGCGCTGTTGATCACAAATTAAACCCGGAATAGAGGTTGGAATGTCGTGGGCTGACGTCTCAACACAAATCAAGGTTTCAGGTTTTAGCCAGCCTTTTTTTTGCAATGCAACACAGGCAGGTACGGCCAGATTCTGCTGATAAGGGGGATCTAAAAACACCAAGTCCACCGCACAAAAGGCCTGAGATACATCAGGAAGATTGCCCTTTAGAACAGAGCAAGATTCATCTGCCTTTAACGATTGAATGTTCGCCCTTAAAACCTTCAGAACCTGAGGGTTATTTTCCATAAAATAAACAAATTGCGCGCCACGGGACAAGGATTCAAGGCCCAAAGACCCTGACCCAGCAAACGCATCCAAAACGGTTAAGCCCTCAAAATCCAGGCCGCAACCATGAGCCAATATATTAAAAAGCGCCTCTCGTGCCCGGTCAGTGGTTGGGCGCGTCACAGAGGGCGGCGGCAGGTGTAAACGGTGTTGGCGCCAGCGACCAGAAATGATGCGTAACATTAGGGAATAAAAAGCATATCAGGGACAAGTTTCAGATCATTCAACGAAAGAGTATCCGGTGTGAACTGTACCAATGTTTGATTTCCCTGGGGGTCTTTGACAACCCATTGTTGCAACGCCTTAATATTCCCATTGGCATAAATGCTAAAATATAAAGTTAAAGATTGCCCTGTTGCATCTCCTTTTGGCGATAAAACCAGCTCAATAAACTCTGCCGTTTTGCGCGTGCTTTCCACGGTGACGTCTTTGCTAAGATTAATTTTGGGCCGTAAAATAAAGGCAGCTGGGGTGTAATCAAGATTATAACGACTTTCACTGTTGTCATTTAAATCATAAACGACAAGCTCGTCTTTATCCGCAATCAGCCGTTGCCCCACGTCGCATTCATAATCTAGGCGCATTTTGCCGTTACTCTTAGCATCGCGTTTCAACCAAATTTTCCCATTAACCTGAGTTTTATCAGGATTGGTTTGAACAAACTCCACCACCAGTGATTGAATGCCATTCAGGAAATTTTGCACCTGGGTTATTAAATTTTGGTCAGCACCAACCGCAACCGTATGTGTCACAACTAAGAAAAACAGGGCAATTAAGACGTTTCTTTTCATTTAACTTGTAAATTGTTAATCAAGGTTTGGTGTATACATAGCACAAGAATTTCACATACGATACCTTACCCTTCGTCTTTCGAAATCTATTGGGTATTATTCTGTTGATCAAATTATAATTACGGCGTGTGATCAATTAGATTTAGGGGAAGTTCTTCAGCCAAATTGCGGACATAATGCGCCCTTGTGGGGCCCTCCCCGCCACACAACCACAACACAATTCTCCCTGTACCCCAAAACCTTTCAGTCTTTGGATATGTCTTCCCATGGGGTTCCAATCCCACAGAAATTCAGCTAAAGTCCAGAAACCG
>CAIVFQ010000148.1 GCA_903905285.1 uncultured Alphaproteobacteria bacterium | reverse complement strand
TCGTTGGTATGGAAACCAATGAATAGATGTGCCTGGGATTGTTGAAATTTCGAGGCAGAGGGAGAGTCATGTTGTGTGTGGCGGCGGGGCGGGCGCTGTGTGAGTTTTCGGGGCGGGCCCCTCAAGGCACCACTATGCCCAAAATTTACCCAAAAGTATGTCCGTAATTTTACCCAAAAGAAACCAACTGCTGACGAACGGCGGGCAAGGGCTTATTATCGAATGCATGACGATGCAAAAAATAGCCCGTCAAATTTAAAGAAAGATGCACATCTTGTTCTGAATAGGAAAGCTGATCATTAACCAAAAACGCAGGGAGTTTTAACAAACGGTCAGCATAAGGTTTTCCCACATCTTCACAAACGGCATGCCCCGACTTGGGCGAAACGTAAATAAGGTTTTCCCTAGTCTGTGTTACCGCACAAAAATCAAGTGTCAAACCAAACCCTAAGGCCGATAAAAGGTCTAATTCAAACAACAGATACCTTCTTTGCCAATCATCATCCGTCGCCAAGCTTTGCAAGAACGTTTCAACGCACCTGTATAAATCAGTATAAAGATGCCTTTCTGGCAAAGTTTGATCTAATAAGGAACACACTGAACTAAGGGCAGCTAGGCGTTTGGGTATATTAGCTAAAGGCGTCCACGTGGTGTGATCCACTTCAATCTGCCACCTTCCTAAATGATCTGCCAGCCTGGCTTTCCAAATCGCTTGAACAAAATTTCCAGGTTGTAGTTGGGCGCGGGCTGTTGGTTTGTGGCCTGGCCGTATAAGCCCCAGATGGCGGCCCTGGGTTAACGTAAAAATACTAACGATTGAGTAACTCTCACTCCAGGGGCGTTGGCTTAGGATAATGCCTTTATCTTGCCATTCCATATTACACCCTTCGTCTTTCAAAATCTGCTTTTCGAAAATTGCGGCACTTTGCGCCCCTATGTACGCTTATGTGCACTCCGGGCGCTCAGGACTTATTTTCAAATTCATATTTCGAAATCCATCGGGTATGTCTAAACACCCACCAGCAGAACCCTGCCTGCACTATACCATAAACAGTGGCCAGCTCAAGGAAGCTGAGAAAACCATGATAACAGCCAAGGGTTAAACATCCCATCATGATGATTGTTAGAAAGTGAAGGCAGCTTACAAACGTGTGAGAGTAACCAGCATCATGCAAAAGGTGAAAAAGATGGTCACGATGTGCCTCGGTTAGGCGTCGCCCTAAGAAAGCCCGCCGAATAAGGGTGAACCCAACGTCGAACCACAAAAATGCTGTTGGCATAAGGCTTAAGATAAAGGTTTTGTCAACCCAGGCTGTATTGCTGGGGTACAAGCTGTGACCTTGAAGAAGAAGGGCAAAAACCCCCAACGTCAGCCCTAAGAACGTACTACCCACATCCCCCATAAAGATTTTTCCAAAGGGGAAATTGAAAACCAAAAAACCTAAAATGGCAGCTATTAAGACCATAAGTAGCAGGGCAACCCCTGACGTTAAAGGGGCTAGGAATACCATAAAAATAAGATTCAGAATGACCGACCCCGCCAACAATCCATTCAACCCATCTAAGAAATTAGCCCCATTGATAAGGCCGATAAGGGTGATAAGGGTCATTATTTGAGCAAACCAACCGTTGTCAAGTTGGGGAAAGACAGGAAAATTAAGACTGAGCCCCCCCAATAAAATCGCACAGGCTGCTAAAATATGCGTAAACAGACGGGCACGATAAGACACAGGGCGGCAGTCATCCCGAAAACTAACGATTCCCACAAGAAAAGCGGCGATAGAAAACCCTTTTAAAGGCGTTAATAAGGCATGGAGCCTGAAAGGAGACGCAAAGAAACAAAGACCAATACCTATGCTAAAGGCCAAAATGAAAGCCAATCCCCCTGCAGAAGGGGTGGGAACCTGATGGGAAGAACGCATCATGGGCACAGCAGAAATATTCAGCCGTATCAACAGACGGCTGGCTATGACCGAAACGAGGAATGTTATCAGCCCTATGTGAGCTGTTAAAAAAAGGTCTGACTTATTCATAAAAGTAACAAAAAGATAACGATGGCTGGGGGACCTGGATTCGAACCAGAGTTGCTCGGTTCAGAGCCGAGAGTTCTACCGCTAAACTATCCCCCATAAAATTAGATTGTATTCGTTAGTTGCTTCGTTTTACTCTTTTGAAAATTCGCCAACGGTTTTTTGCAATGACTTGTAGCTGATTATCATGAGTTCTTGTAGGATAACAAAGTTTAGAAGGCAACAAAAATTAATTTTTTAAATTTTATAGTCCCAAGCAAAAAATAACGTAAAAAAATAACGAGAGCTTTGTAATAGCAATGCCCAACACGCCAGACTCTCTTCGAACCGTTGAAAATGCTCACCATCCGATGTTGGGTGCTATTGATTTAGGAACGAATTCGTGTCGGTTGTTGGTTGCCAGTGTAAACATTGCCAGTTTGAAAAAAACTTTTTTTCGTCGTCGTCCTAACTTAGCCGGCTGGAAGATAATTGATTCTTTCGCCAAAATCGTAAGACTGGGCGAAGGCCTTCATAAAAACAACGAACTTTCCCCTGCTGCGATTCAACGGGCCCTAGACGCCTTAAGAACGTGCCGCAAAAAAATAGATTATCATGGTGTTTCTCATGTTCGTGCTGTTGCAACGGAGGCTTGCCGCCGCGCAACCAATGGAAATATTCTGGTTGAACGGGCAAAACAAGAACTAGATCTCAATATTGAAATTATCAATGGCAAAGAAGAAGCCCGACTGGCTTTAACCGGGTGTGCAGCTATTTTGAACCCGAAAATTCTTCATGCCATTGTTTTTGATATTGGGGGCGGCAGCACAGAGGTTATTTGGTTGCGGCTTTTGGCTGAAAATCGTGGGCGTCCTGGTTATCCCATTCCTTTTGAGGTTATTGATTCTGTTTCCCTTCCTTACGGCGTTGTAACGATTAGTGAGTCTTACGCCCAATTTGCAGCAAGTCCTGAAATTCACCAAAACATCAGGGACAGTGTGGCGCATGAACTGGGTCGTTTTGCAGAACGTAACCAGATTCAACAGTATATTGACAGTGATTCCGTTCAGCTGGTCGGGTCTTCAGGAACTGTAACAACCTTGGCGGCCATTCAGGTTGGGCTTAAACAGTATGAACGTCGCATGATTGATGGCTTGTTTATCAAAACTGATCGGCTGCATTCTATTAGCCAAAGAATTCTAGGGATGAGCATTCCTGAACGGGCTCAACATCCGTGTATTGGTGCGGGCCGGGCTGACCTGGTTGTTGTGGGATCTGCCATTTTAGAAGGAATTTGTGATGCGTTGCCAATTCCTGAATTAAGAGTTGCCGACCGTGGCGTCAGAGAAGGCATCCTTTCCGAGCTTTTGGTGAACCTACAAAGGTATTAATCCATCTTGATCTTACGATCTGGTAAGAATAATTCAGCGTGTAATTTTTATTGCAGAATAAAAAAAGACCCCCCCATGTTCTAAAATGAAGTGCAACGCATTAGAGTGTTTGTTGATAAGACAGTCACAGAAAGGCGTTGCAAATGAGAGAATACAAACAATTAAGATATGAAGAAAGAGTAAAATTGGCAGAGCTTCGTCAATCTCAGT
>CAIVFQ010000147.1 GCA_903905285.1 uncultured Alphaproteobacteria bacterium | reverse complement strand
AGAAAGAAACTGATGTGGAAAACTCCTCTTCAGGTCTTTAATGAAAATTTACACTGTGTTGCACTTGCAGCTTGAATGTGGCCAGAGACTTCGAATATTTCGTTCCAAAGTAAAAAATATGACCAATTTCAATGCCTCTTGAGGCACATAAACGATCAGCGGGCACAACACATCTCAAGAGAACATTGCGATTGTCAAGCATATGGCATTGAATCTTAGGTTACTCCACAGACGACCAGTTCTAACCTATTTGTTTTTCAGGAAAATACTCTTTTGCAAAGCTTTTCCAGTCAAAAATCGACTTTTTTGTGTGTTTCTCTACAATTTCGGGGTTGCGTGGGCGGAGAGTGGAGACCAATTCCTGTACGTCACCTTCCATTTCACCTCTTAGAAAATTCATATGATGCAGAAGCTCTTTCTTATCTCCATTGCGCACTGCCTTTAGGACGTCTTCTTTTTTAATTGAGGTGTTTAAAAGTCTTGTCCTGAGAAAATCCTCATAGTTGCCGTTACATTGGAAGGTTTCCAAGATCACTTGTTCTTCTAAGAGTGTGCGATCGTTCTTGATTAAGCGGTCCACTATGTATCCTCTTTGACGCGCAACGGTGTCGGGGACAGCTGGGGTAGGCGATAGTGGGGTGGAAACTGAACTCGCTGGGCACGTTACCTCGCTTTGTGTTGACGCAGCGTGGGGTGATAAAGACACGGCTAAACTTACCAACAATCCAAGGCTTGTCCAACCTAAGGCTCTTTGCGCTTTTTCTATCATACGGATACTCCTTAATTTATAAAATGCGTAATGTCAAACGTCACACCAGAATTCAAATTAACAATAAATCATGTTAGGTGGAAGTGTAAAATTTTACTAAAAGCATCGGCTTTTATGAAGAATGAGTGGGTAAGATAGAGGTGAGAGTTTTGGAAATCAGCATAAGCCTTTGGCGCAAGACCTCTTTTTTAGGTGAAGCGGAACGCTCTTATTTTGCTAACGGTACGATCATATTTGAATTCTAGGAGGGACGGAGGGCTAATTCCCCCCTGTGCGCGGTGTCATCCCGGAAATTAGACAGGCTTGGCGCATGAAGTGAGCCTTAGACTGTCTTATTATCCGGGACCCAGGAAAAGACTTGAAACATCTCGACTGTTGCGCCTGGGTCCCGGATAGCAGCACCACTAAATTCGCTAACGCTCATTAAGCTACGCTAGCTTCCGGGATGACACCGCGCGGAGGGAAGACCAAGCAACCGACCGAAGAGCTGATGAACGCGCAGGGAAACGAGAGTTACACCGCGGGTGTATCGACCGCTTGCCCTGACACAGACTTAAGCGTGCGCCAGCAATGTCAGCTGCTGTCTCTCAACCGCTCCACGCTTTATTACAAGGCTAAGCCAGCCTTTGACGATACAGATAGTGCGGACAGGATAGAGTTTTACGTGATTTTATGACATCGTTGGGAGTAGAGAAAAGAAGGGCGCGGCTAGGGATATGTGGAAAACTCTTGGAGTTTATTCACATATCTACAGCCTCAACGACTTTCATGTCCAGAGACTTCGAATATTTCGTTCCAAAGTAAAAAATATGACCAATTTCAATGCCTCTTGAGGCACATAAACGATCAGCGGGCACAACACATTTCAAGAGAACATTGCGATTGTCAAGCATATGGCATTGAATCTACTGCAAAAGGCAAAAGGGAAACGAGATTCAATTAAGCAACTCAGAAAAGCAGCAGGATGGGAAAACGCCCAACTCCTTAAAATTTTAGCGCAAATTTAAGTGAGGCAGCCCTGCTCAAAAAGCTTTCTGCAGTTGTCTTAACATGCTTGAATATGTAGAATCATCGATCAGTATGATTTTATTGAAAACCAAAATGCAGTCCCGTAATGTCCTAATCTTAACCATTTTGCTGACTTCTTGCCTAATGGGCGTCTCTTCTGATATTTACGCACCTTCATTATCAATGATTGCAACGGACTTAAAAACACCAATTGATATGGTCCAATGGAGCATGGCTATTTTCATGCTGGGTGTTTCCCTTTCACAACTTATTTATGGCCCTGTTTCAGAAGTGGTTGGCAGACGCTTACCCTTGATCATTGGCTTAGGCATTATGCTCATTGGCAGCATAGTGTGTTTTTACACAACAAACATCACCGTCCTTATAGTTAGCCGCTTTGTTCAAGGTCTTGGCGCGGGTGCAGGCGCCTGCATGTGGCGATCTATTTTTAGAGATTCTTTCGACAGCACACAAATGGCTAAATATGGTTCATTTTTGTCCATCATTATGATATTCGTTGTCGCCGCTGCTCCTGCCTTAGGGGGATGTCTACAAGGATATTTTGGGTGGAGATCCAGCTTTCTTTTCCTTATTCTGTATTCTCTTCTTACTATCATTATTGTTCTTTTCCTATTTAAAGAAACCAGCCTTCACCACCATAGGGACAGGTTCAATAGACAATTTTTCCTGCACGCATTTGGACAGTTAATATCAAGCCGAACTTTTATGGGCTACACGCTTTGTACGTTTTTAACTTATGGCGCTTTCTTTTCATGGTTTGCCATCGGCCCAGTTCTGCTCATAGAGGATATAGGGCTAAATCCGATTACATTTGGTTGGATTACCCTATTTGGAGGGGGAACCTCCATGGCCTTAGGAGGTGTATTTAATGGAATAATGATAGGCCGGTTTGGAATGCATTTTATGCTGCGACTGGGATGGTTCATCATGATTATCGCTGGCAGTCTGATGATTCTATTTAAATTGATATATGGAATCACCACTTTTGCCATTGTGGCCCCCATGATTCTATTTTACTTTGGTGTCACACTGATTTGGCCAAGTGCGTTTGCTGGTGCATTTGCTGGTGCATTTGCCCCATTTGGTAAAATCGCCGGGTATGCCGGGGCCCTTTACAGCTTCATGCAAATCGGTGGCGCTGCTGTCATTGGATCGTTAGGATCTTTTCTCCCAACGACAAGTCAGATTCCCCTTGCTACTATTTTTCTAGTTGCATCTGCGCTTGCCTGGATAGCCTTTGAAAAAATCGTTCTTGGAGATGTTCGACCTCAACAAAACCAAACAGCAGACCAAGGGTAACCGGGCGCAGTACTTTGCGTCGACGCAAGAACCAATCACCCCTAAATGCTGCGGGTTTCTTTTATCAGAAAACCAGAGTTTATATAATGATAACGAACTTATTATTCAAATATTAATTTTATTCGCCCTTTAAGATTCTAGCTTTATCTCGTTGCCAATCGCGTGCTTTGATGGTTTCGCGTTTATCGACAGTTTTTTTACCACGCGCCAAGCCGATCTCTACCTTAGCGCGACCCTTGGCATTAAAGTAAAGTTGCATGGGCACAAGGGTCATACCTTTACGGCGAATGGCCCCTAATAGCTTACTGATCTGACGTTTATGCAACAACAATTTACGGGGACGCTTGGGTTCATGGTTAAAACGGTTGGCTTCTAAATATTCAGGGATATTGGCATTAAACAGAAAAATCGCCCCCCCTTGTTCGCCCAACATCTCGCCTGCAAAAGATTCATTAATACTTGATTGCCCTGCGCGCATCGACTTGACTTCACTGCCGGTCAACATAATGCCCGCTTCAAACGTTTCCGCAATTGCATAGTCAAACCGGGCCCGCCGATTTTGTGCAACAACTTTAAAAGCCGGTGCTTGTGCCATAATTAAACCAACTCTAAATCTTGTAACGCCTGGTCGATTCTACCACGACTTTCTGAACCAATTGGCAATAAAGGTAACCGCAGCTCATACCGAATTTTACCAAGGGCCGACACGGCATACTTAATCGGGCAAGGATTGGTTTCACCCCCCAATGCTTGATTTAAAATCATCAACTTTTGGTTAAGCGCTTGAAACAGAGGAATATCGCGATTTTGCCAAGCCTCTATCAACTGCTGACACAAAGCCGGTGCTACGTTCGCGGTTACAGAAATGCTGCCCTGCCCGCCTTGAGCCAAATAGGCACCTGTAATAGGGTCATCGCCCGCCAGCAGGCAAAGACGATCACCCAGCCGGTTTTTCAAAAACACAGGGCGACTAAGATCGGAACTTGAATCTTTTAAGGCAACAATTCTTGGCAACTCTGCCAACTGGCAAATTAAGTCAATCGATTGGTCAACAACCGAACGCCCAGGATTATTGTAAAGAATAATTGGTAAATCAACGGCTTCATGCACCGCATAAAAATGCTGATAAAGGCCTGCTTGGCTTGGCTTCACGTAATAAGGTGATACAACCAAAACTGCCTGCGCTTTTAACTCTTCAGCTTGTTTTGCCATCAAAACAGCCTCTTGGGTTGAGGCAGAGCCACATCCCACAATAATAGGAAGCCTATCTGAGGCGGCCTCTAAGGCATAAAAAATGATCTGTTCACGCTCGGCAAAGGTTAAAAGATTCGCCTCACCCGTAGACCCACATACAACAATAGCCTGTGTTCCTTGTTGGCAATGCCAATCAACCAAGGCTTGCAAAGAAGGAAGATCCACTTTACCCTGATGAAACGGAGTTACAAGGGCAACAATCGAACCTGAAAACTTCATAGATTCCACCAAAAACTTAGGTTGTCGTATGACCAAGATACTGTTGTTCCCAACAAATGCCAAGGGGTATATCTGGTTGATCGCGGGCTTTTTATGCCTTGCCATGACCTTGCCGCTTTCAGCTTCATCTCAAAGTGATTTTGCCACGTGGAAAAGGTTGTACGAAGAAAAAGCCTCCTTTGAAGAGATTACCGCCTTTATTGAAAACCATCCCGATTGGCCCAGTCAAAAAACATTGCAAAAAAAGGCTGAAAAGGCCCTTAGCACTACACATACGGATCAGCAGATAATCCAATGGTTTAACAAGTTCCCCCCACTGACAGCTGAGGGGGCCTTTTATTACGCCAAAGCATTATTGAAACAGGGACAAACCCAACAGGCAAGTGACATTGTCAAAAAAACCTGGCATGAAAAAGAATTTCCGACAGACCTTCTGAAGGCTTTCCGAAGCACTTTTCAGTCATTCTTAACATCCGCTGACGATGTGAAAAGGGTTAATTTTTTATTATATAAGGAAGAACGCCAAGCGGCGCGTGACATGATGCCTTTTTTGAATGCCGTTCAACAAAAAACAGCTCAAACTCGGTTGGCCTTATCCGATTGCCAAAGTCAAAAAATCAGCGCACCTAACAATAGCCTTATCTACGACCAAATTAAATATCACCGACGCTTAAAAAATTACCCCGAAGCTTTGCAGCTTTTGAACGGTTCTCATAAGGATGAATCGGAATTCGCTGACGCCTGGTGGATGGAACGCAATATTTTGGCGCGATATTTAATTGAAAATAAGGAATACCGACAAGCTGCCAGTTTGATTAAAAACCATAAACTAAAAATGGGTGAAAGCTATGTGCATGCCGAATGGATGCTTGGTTGGCTTCGTTTGCGCTTTTTAGAACAACCCGAACCTGCCTATGCGCAATTTAAAAAAATATATGCTTTAGTCAAAAGCCCACAAAGCCAAGCTCGCTTTGCCTTTTGGGCTGGCGAGGCGGCTAAAAAGCTTGGCCATCCTCAAGAATCTCAAGCCTGGTATCAAAAGGCCGCCAACCACAGTGGCACTTATTACGGCCAATTGGCGAATAGCCGACTGAGATCTTCTCATAAAAACCCTTTGGCAATTTTTTGCTTTGCAAAGAAACCTTCATCCTCTGATGCACTTTTCAAACAATTTGAAAAACTCCCTCTTGTCAAAGTTTTGAAGTCTTTATCTCAGCCAGATAGAGATAAATATTTATTCTTTTTCTTGTTCAAATTATCAGAACTGATTCATGAACCAGAAGAACAAAAGCTGCTTGTCCAATTGGCGAAACAAATGGGTGGAGACCACGCCATCACAGAAATCAGCCGGGAAATTAGCAAAAAACGGTATGCTGTAACCGAAGTAGCTTACCCAACATTGAACACCCTCCAACAAACCAACTTTATTGCCAAGGTGGCCGGCAAACGGCCTTTGTTCCACTGCCTTACCCATGCTATTATTCGGCAGGAAAGCCGCTTCAACCCCAAAGCAGAAAGCTCAGCTGGGGCAACAGGTATTATGCAATTGATGCCTGCAACAGCAGCAGAACAAATCAAAAAATTAAAAGGATATGGCCTGACCGTTCAACAGAGAGCCTCATTATTTGATCCTGAAAAAAACTTAATTTTAGGCACTGTTCACCTTGACCAGCTGATTACAGAGTTCGGTGGAAATATCGTTTTGATCAGTGCGGCTTACAATGCAGGTAGTGGTAATGTCAGAAAATGGCTTAGACTTTTCGGCGACCCGCGCGAAACAAACCTCAGTTGGATAGATTGGATTGAGATGCTGCCCTATAACGAAACACGCGACTACATTCACCGCGTTTTAGAAAACTTTATGGTTTATCAATATCGACTTCCACAAACAAAAAAAGCCACGCATGATTTGGGGCAAACTTTAACAATTCCCCTGTCAATACGTGACCAGGCCTAAGAAACCACCTTTATGAAATTCAATTTTTTTTCTAAAAAGAATTCTTCGGCAGATGATCCAAAACCAGGCCAACGAACTTGCGAAGAAGTAAGTTGCCTCAAAGCTGGCGACTATAGAGCCCCCAAAAAGGATGGAACTTCAGATGCTCAACAGCCTGAAACATGGCATTGGTTTTGCCTAAATCACGTCAAAAGTTATAACCAAAGCTGGAATTATTTTTCAAAAATGACCGAAGCAGAAGTGATTGAAACTTGGCGAAAAGACATGACTTGGGAAAGACCGAGTTGGCCCTTAGGAGGTTGGCATGGAAAACAGAGAAAAACATATCAACAACGTTTATCAGAGCCAAACTTCTCTGACCCGTTTGGATTATTTGAAGAAAAAATCAGTAAAAGCCATCCTTTGGCACCAGCTTTAACCTCTATTGAGCAACAGGCAAGAAAAACACTGGGAGTTAGCTTCCCCTTTACGGCTAAACAGCTGAAAATAGCTTATCGCGAAGGGGTTAAAAAATTTCACCCTGATCTGAACCAAGGCTGCTTAAAAGCCGAAGAAACATTTAAGCAAATTAACCACGCCTACACAGTATTAAAAAGCCGCGCAATAGATTTTAACGGTTAAAAAAACTAACGATTAGCACCCCCCATGTTCTAAAATGAAGTGCAACGCATTAGAGTGTTTGTTGATAAGACAGTCACAGAAAGGCGTTGCAAATGAGAGAATACAAACAATTAAGATATGAAGAAAGAGTAAAATTGGCAGAGCTTCGTCAATCTCAGT
>CAIVFQ010000146.1 GCA_903905285.1 uncultured Alphaproteobacteria bacterium | reverse complement strand
TAACGTTGATGCCCTCTAACAATTCCATTCTTATAATGCTCTTCGCTCTCACAAAATTTACATTTCGCCATAACTAGGCCCCTTCCTTCTAAAAAAAACCTCAGGGCATTATATCAAAAACTATCTATGGTTAAAAGTCTCATTTAAGTTGACTTACTATACTAATGACGAGTAAAAAATCAACTAAATAAGAATAGGATTCCAAAGGTTAATTCCATATCAAGAAACCAAACGAAGTTCTAACTTGGATACCTTTATCTCTTCGCTGAGAAGGCAGCGCCCTAAATTTTAAAATCCCACCCGCAATTTCTCCACCAATCCCCTTAGGGCTTTTGATCGATGACTTATTTTGTTTTTGAAACTAGCACCAAGCTCAGCCAGAGTTTGATCGAATCCTTCAGGCATGAAAATAGGATCAAATCCAAATCCTTGTTCTCCCTTTTGGGGGAAGGTGATCGTGCCCTGCATTCTGGCTTCACACGTGATCAGGCTATCCTTTTCGGGAATATATAAAACCATTGCACAGTTAAAATAGGCAGCGGCCATGCTTTCCAGTTTCGAAAAGGCCTTTGATAACGTTCCACACTCTTCAACTAAATCTTTGGTTCTCACGCCTGGAAAATCACCAAGGGCTTGAATGCACAAACCAGAATCGTCTGAAAGGGTTAGCTGTCGTGTGTGCTGGGCATAATATTTGGCTTTGTGAACGGCATTTTCCATAAAGTTGTTATAGGGCTCATCCGGCTCAACAATGTCATAATCACGCAAAGATTCAATCTCAAACTCTAAATCTTTTAACGTATCAAGAACGCCTTTAACTTCTTTGACTTTGCCTTCATTAGTTGAGGCGACAACAATTTTATGGATCATAATTTCCCCGTGTTTTTCTGTTAGAACGGCTCAATCATAAACCCAAAACATCCGCCATGCCACCAGCGTCGCCCGAGAACCTAGTCGTTTTGTAATTGCCTGCTAGAGAGCGCAATGCCATTCAACTCAACAACAATTAGTTTCCCTAGAGTCGGGTAGTTCCTTATACAATGTGAGGCTGCTTTCCCCTTATAGATGAAAAATTACTTTTTTCCCCTGAGAAAGAAGGATTCAGAATGTTCTATTATCCGGTCGGGAGATGTGAATCAACCGCCAGACCTCGTGCTTGGTTTGGCGTTGATTCCATCAAAATAAAAATAAGTATTTTTCAAACCAACAAGGGATTTGATCATGACTACAGTAACTGTTGACGCCCCCTTAAGTTCTTATGTCAAAAAATCTGTAGCCATTGTTTTGGTGGGGAATTTCCTTGATTTTTTCGATCTGATGCTGGCCGTTCATTTAACCGTTGTCTTGACAAAGGTTTTTATCCCCAGTGATTCATATCTGACCCCGATGCTAACGGTTTTTACGTTTTGTTCCTCTTTTTGTATTCGTCCGTTAGCGGCTATTTTCTGGGGGTACATTGGAGACACAATTGGCAGGGTTCCTGTTTTGGTCTCGACGACGTTTTTGATGTCCATTTCCTGTATCCTTATTCCGAACATTCCCCCTTACGCCGAGTGGGGAGCTTTATCAGCGGCCTTGTTTCTTGCTTTACGACTTGTTCAGGGTTTTGCCTCAGGCGGAGAGTGCATAGCTGCCGATGTTTTCATCACAGAGACCGTTCCTAAACCAAAGGTTTATTTTTGCAGTGCCCTTGTGGAAGCCACATGCTCTTTAGGCGGTCTTGTTGCTTGTGGCGTGGGTGCCATTTGTATGTTTCTTTCACCAGAAAATGGCTGGAAATTGCCTTTTTACATTGGTTCAGGGGTGGCAGTTTTGGGAACAATTGCCAGAAGGACTCTTAAAGAGGCGCCAGAGTTTGTAAAGGCCTTAGAAAAAAAGAAGACAAAGCGGAAATTCTCTGATCTCTACCTGTCCATTAATTTCAAAAGCCGCAATACCCCTGCCTTGTTCGCTTTGTACCTTTTCCCTGCCGTAGCCTTCTATTTTTCCTACGCCTTTTTGCCCTCTGTTCTTTCTAATCAACTGGGAATAGAGACAAATATGGTCATGGCTCAAACAACCCTGGTTCTTTTTATCGTCATGTGTGCGGAGGTTAGCTACGGGCTATTGGGATTAAAATTTCACCCTTTCGCCATTCTTAAATTTAAGTTGTTTTCCCTTTTGGCGTTGATGCCCATATTGGGTCTATGTATCACTGGATTTACAAGTGCACCGGTTATTTTTGTCATTCAAGTGATTGTTGGGGCTTTGGGGCAAGGGCTAACGCCTGCGACCCCCATTATCAATAAAAGTTTTCCGGCCTTTGGCCGGTATACATACCTTTTGTTTATATGGGCTGCATCTCACTCTTTATTTTATCTTATAACAGCGTATGTTTGTGATCAGGTGACAAGTTTCCAGGGAATATGCTTTTTGTTATTTGTTGCTGCTTCGATTCCGCTCTGCGGACTTTACGCTTTTGTGCCAAAGGATAAAATGCTTGCCGCTAGATCCCCTCATGACTTGTCGGGAGCTATCTCGTGGGAAGAAATGATCCAAGAAGAAGAAAAATATGAGGTCCTAGAACAAAAAGAAAAAGATAAGTCTCTAAAAAAATGGTTCAAAAAAATAAATTAAATAAGCGATGTGGTTCTACACCCCTTGCAGATGGAAAGGTCAGAATTAAATAATCATCAACAAAATCACAAGCCCAAGACATCTGCCATGCTGTAAAGCCCTGGAGGCTGATTAACAACCCAGTGGGCGGCCTTCAACGCCCCCTTCACAAACAGCTGACGGGAAAAGCTGCGGTGGGTGATTGAAATGCTTTCTTCGTCGCTTAAAAAACTGATTGTGTGTTCACCAGGGCTTTGCCCCCCACGACTGACGCTAAACCCAATTTCCCCGTGTACGCGTGCCCCAACGTGGCCATAGCGTTCAAAACGGGCAACATCTTTTAAATTGACTCCCCTGGCATCAGCAACAGTTTCAGCTAACATCAGGCACGTTCCCGATGGCGCATCAACTTTATGACGGTGATGGGTTTCGCTAAACTCGACATCAAAGTCATCACCCAAGGTCATCGTTAACTGTTTGACGGCAACTTGCATCAAGGCTATGCCAATGCTGGTATTGCGGGCATAAACCACGGGCATTTCTTTGGCCACTTTTTGTAACTGATGCAGCTGATCTTCGGTTAACCCTGTGGTGCCAATCACTAATGGTTTTTTAAAATGAAGGGCCTTATCCAACAAAGCCTGCGTTCCCTGCGGTTTGCTGAAATCAACAATCACATCTGATTGTTCGAATAAAGAACTGATATCACCTGTTGAAGAAACGGTGGCGCCTAAAACAAAAGACGTGCCTTGAAGGCTGTCAATAATGCCTTTGCCCATGCGACCAGTGGCGCCCAATAATCCTAGCTTAATTTTTTTCATGGGACGTAGATCCTTTAAGGATTGTTTTTTTAAGACGTTTTAATTGATGAAGACCTTGGTGTTTCAGACGATTAATGGGTGATCGTTTTTGACGCGTTTCATGACTAAGGGGCTGCCAATAACGCCAAACCGTTGCCGGGGGAAGGTTTAACAAAACGTGACCCAACCGTTTTTGACGCAGCCCCAATTTTCGGGCTGGCAAGGGCGATAAAGGTCCATAGGTAAACTGCAGAAAACTTCCCGAAGGACTTAAACTTTTAAAGCACGCCTGAATAATTTGCTGTTGATCTTGGAACGACAAATTAACCATGGGAATACCAGAGACAATCACATCGGCATTATTCCATGCTTCGGGCAGCAGCTCTGGCAGTTGATTCGCGTTCCCTTTAATAATACAAATGTTGGGAAAGTTTTTTTGCAAAAATTCGAACATAATGGGGTCAAGTTCGACAACGCATAAGTTTTCAGGCGGCAGACCGTTTTTTAAAAGGGCCTGGGTAAACCGCCCCGTGCCTGCACCAATTTCTATGATGCGGGGGTTTTTGGTTAAGTCGATATGCCGGCACATAAAATCAGCCAAAACAATAGAACTTGGAACCAAGGCGCCCAAAGATTTAGGGTTCTTCACCAGTTGTTTTAAGAACAGCAAGCTTTCATCGCGTTTACGAATCTTAGGGGGGAGTTTCAATTTACAACACTTGCTGATAATGCCATACAAACCCAGGTGGCAGGTTAAGCCATAATTGTCCAAGGCGATGTTGGTGTAAGTTGGGCATAAAACTAAGTGGTGACCGGGCATTATAAGTCACATGAATAATACCCCCCCCTGGTTTCAAAACCTGAAAGGCAGCCTCAATAATAGCCTGTCTAACAGAGGTTGGAATATACATAAGGGGAATGACAGAGAAAACAACATCCACCTTGCCAATAAAGTGAGTCGGCAAAAGGTCCGGCAGCTTTGCTGCGTCGCCTTCAATAACAAAAGGTAATGATTGGTCAGGCTCTAAAACCGATGGCAAGGTTTGATTCAAAAAACTACAAAAGAAAGGATCTAATTCAACCAGGGCCAATTTTTCGGGCTTAACACCTTGTTGCAATAAAGCACGGCTCAAACGACCTGTGCCAGCGCCAATTTCAACATACAAACCGTCGGGATTTGAAACAGCCTGAGCTGCCAATCGCGCTAATTTTGGCGTAATAGGGGCCAGTGTACCCACTTGAAAAGGGCGTTTTAGCCAACGGCGAAAAAACAACAAGCTCTCTTGGCGTCTTATTTTTTTTTCAGCACGAGAAACAGCAGGAACCGACATGGAGATAAAAGATGGATAAGATTTTAGAAACAACTATAGAGCAAAATGATCAACGATTCCAAGATTATAAAATCTTGTCACCTGACATCTAACAAATGATGCTTCAGGCGTTCTTGATAATCTTGCTGCTGTACTGATGAAAGGGTTTGTACCGTGGGCAATAGGGAACCTTGCAATCTCTCATAGGCATTTGATGATAATGGCAGGGCGGCGTTGGCCACTTCCTTCATTTCACTCAGGTTACTTTTGCAATATAAAACCGCATCGCATCCAGCCTGAAGGGCCTTTTCCGTGCGAACTGTAAACGACCCTTCTAAGGCCTCCATGGTTAAACAATCGCTAATCAAAAATCCTTCAAACCCAATCCATTGTCGAATAACGTTTTGAATCGCTTTGGTTGAGTGGGTGGCTGGGTGCAGGCTGTCAAGCGCGTTATAGACCACGTGCGCTGTCATGCCCCATGGCATCGGTTGAGGGCCTTCCAACTTAACCTGTTGGCAAATTTCTTGAAAGGCTAAAAAGTCTGTCGCCTCTAACGTCTCCAAAGGGGTTTCAACAATTGGCAATTCCTTGTGACTGTCAACCGGCGCGCGTCCATGGCCAGGCAAGTGTTTGATAATTGGAATAACCCCCTGGCTTTGCAGCCCCTTCATCGTTTGAAGACTAAGATGGCGAATAATAGGGATCTGGTCAGAAAAAGCCCGATCACCAATAATGGGGTCAGCGTCAGGCATAAACAAATCAACACACGGCGCGCAATTCACATTGATGCCAAGATCAGCCAATTCTTGTCCAATTAAGCTGGCTTGCCAAAATGCACATTGGCCGGCCAAGGTTAAATCATGTTCGGCCAGTTGTCCAAAGATAGAGGCAGGATAAGCCGCCCGCCACTCTGGAGGCTTAAGGCGGACCACCCGCCCACCCTCTTGATCAATCAAAATGGGTACGAACGAATGGTCGACAGTGGCTTTTAAATCATCAACCAGTTTTTTAACTTGTTCGCGGCTTTTGCAATTGCGTTCAACTCAATGACAGCCAGCTGAAGCTGGCAGGTTGCTATCTAGACTGGAAGTCGCGGTCAATCTAAAGATAAGTTATGCAAATTATCTGTTTTGTGAGCATCTGTATGATTGTCGATGTAGTTATTGATGATCTCGTCAC
>CAIVFQ010000145.1 GCA_903905285.1 uncultured Alphaproteobacteria bacterium | reverse complement strand
TAACGTTGATGCCCTCTAACAATTCCATTCTTATAATGCTCTTCGCTCTCACAAAATTTACATTTCGCCATAACTAGGCCCCTTCCTTCTAAAAAAAACCTCAGGGCATTATATCAAAAACTATCTATGGTTAAAAGTCTCTAAAATATTGCCAATAAACAGCAAAAGAAATTATTTTATTTTCTATTTTAATTCTTTCCACACCAAACAGTTTTGCAGCAACAGAAGACGCTATCTCTACTGCACCAATGCATAAAAGGCCCATTATGAATTATATTTGTGATTGCAATGACTCCCTTAAAAGCCATGAATGGCTTGCCACCCATTCATCCTTTAAAAAGGGGCAAGATTTTCTCAAAACGTTGATGATAAAAATAAACTCTTCACTGTCCGGAACTCTTGGGGGGCTAGTTGGGGCAAAAATGGTTACTTCTATATGCCCCTATGCTTATGCTCTAAACCCAGATTTAGCATTGGACTTTTGGTCGCTCTCTCAGGTTGGTCCGGGGGAAACGCCACTTGATACTATCGCCAACCAAATCCTCATTCCATAGAAAAACCCTTCAAAAACACTACTCTAATGCGACAGCCTGGACTGACAAAGATTCTTTTGGAAAGTTGAATTATTAAAACATTCCCCTAAAAAAGAGAAAAATCACACATCCACGTCCGTCAGGAACTTAGCATTTTCTTGAATAAACTGGAACCGTGTCTCAGCATTCTTCCCCATCAGACGGGTCACAAACTCTGCCGGATCACCGGCTGTTTCGGCCAAATTCAAACTCACTTGTAACAACGTACGCTTAGCCGGGTCCATCGTGGTATTTCGCAGTTGTTCAACGGGCATCTCACCCAAACCTTTAAACCGACTAATGTCAACTTTAGTCGCCCTTTTAAAAGTCGTCTTTAAGTGAAGTTCCTTTTCCTGATCGTCACGCGCATAAATAATCTGCTGCCCATGACTTAAACGATACAAGGGGGGTTGCGCCAAATAAATATGCCCATTTTCAATCAAAGGCCGCATTTCCTGAAAGAATAAAGTTAACAACAAAGACGCAATGTGGGCCCCATCAACGTCAGCATCAGTCATAATAATAACGCGACCATAACGTAGATTTTGCGGCTTACACTCTTTACCAGCCCCACATCCCAACGCCAAAATTAAATCAGCAACCTCTTGATTGCCTTTCATCTTTTCCAACGAAGCGGTCGCCACATTCAAAATCTTGCCCTTCAACGGCAACACCGCTTGGGTAGCCCGGTTACGCGCTTGCTTAGCTGATCCCCCGGCTGAATCACCTTCAACCAAAAAAATCTCACAATTGACAGGATTGGTTTGCGTACAATCTGTCAATTTTCCAGGAAGCCGCAATTTACGCGTTGCACTTTGTCTAGAAACCTCTTTCGCCTGTTTCTTACGCAAACGATCTTCAGCCCGATTTAAAACAAATTCTAAAACTTGATTCGCCAGTTGAGGATGATCAGCCAACCAATGGTCAAAGTGATCCTTTATCGCATTTTCAACCAACTTAGCCGCATTGGCTGAAGAAAGTTTTTCCTTTGTTTGCCCTTGGAATTGAGGCTGCTGAATGAAACACGATAAAACAGCTATCGCCAAACCATTAACATCTTCAGCGGTTAAATTGCTGACTCGCTTATTATTGGTGCGTTCCCCAAAATCTTTTAAGCCTCGTGTTAATGCCTGCCGAAAACCAGCTTCATGCGTACCACCCTGCGGAGTTGGAATCGTATTACAAAAGGAGACTAGACTGCCTTCATCACTCGCATCCTCAGCTTGCACAGGCCAGGTCACCACCCATTCCACACGCCCCTGTTGGTCAGGAAAAGCGCCTTCCCCTTTAAAAAACTCTGAATAGCCTTCCGCTTCAGGCCCCAACACATCGGTCAAGTAATCCGACAACCCATCAGGATAATGAAGCACTGCTTCTTCAGGGGTACGATTATCTTTTATAAGACTTTTATCGCATGACCATTCGATTTTTGCGCCCTTGAATAAGTAGGCTTTGGCACGGGCCATTTGAAATAACGTTGCAGGGCGAAAACTTAAATCTCCAAAAATTTCAGGATCAGGGTGAAAATGGATTTTGGTGCCTTGCTGGCGACTATTCGTGTCCTCACTCATTAACGCCGAAACGCTGTGGCCACGACTATAACTTTGACGCCAGCGCTGTTTTGGCCTCCAAATTTCGATGTCTAATTTATCTGATAACGCGTTAACAACCGAAATCCCAACACCATGCAGCCCACCCGATGTGCTATAAACCTTGTTGTCAAATTTACCACCAGAATGCAAAGTCGTCAGAATCACTTCCAAGGCCGATAGGTGGGGGAACTTCGGATGGGGATCAACAGGAATCCCCCGACCATTATCAGCAATGGTTAACGTATTATCGGCGCCCAAATGGACAGTAATCTTATTAGCAAAACCTGCAACAACCTCGTCCATTGCATTATCAATGACCTCAGCCGCTAAATGGTGCAAAGCCTTTTCATCCGTGCCACCAATATACATCCCTGGCCGCTTACGAACAGGCTCCAGGCCTTCTAAGACCTCAATATCCTTAGCGGTATAATCGCCTTTAATAGGGACATTTTTAAGAGAGGGTTGTTTATTAAAAAGGTTAGCCATAAATGAATAAAAAGGTGTTTCGATATCAGCACATTCTAACTTATTATTTCCTAAGGTAAAGACAAACCTTAAAAAGAGCTGCTGCGTAAGTTATTTTTGATCTTCCTGGAGTCAGCCTTTCTGCGACTCTGAGTATGCCCGTTTGGACTTACGCAGCAGGTCTATATAAGGATACGGTTCGTAAATTCTTTACTATGGAAAAGACATGTTGCTCAAATATATTGCCCTTCTTAGCTTTTGCTTGATTCAACCTGTTTTTGCATCAGCGGCTTCTGACCCAAGCTCAGATGCCGAAGCAACGCAAAGCAGCCAACAGGCTTCGTGGGGTAAGCGCGTATTACTAATGCAGCAGAAAAATGGTAAGAGAAATGAACTTTAAATCCTTCATCAGCACCCTAACACAAACCCTGAACTGGCATAAAGACCGTTGTGAAACTTTTAATTGCATGGTGATGGGACTCATTGACCAAGGCAATGTACAACATCATGCTCTTGCAACGCCTTTAAAGACTCAGGGGACATTGAAATCCAAGCTGGAGCGCATCCGGTGGTTTTTTGCAAAGCAGATCATTGATTGCGACGCTTTTGCCCTTCAAATG
>CAIVFQ010000144.1 GCA_903905285.1 uncultured Alphaproteobacteria bacterium | reverse complement strand
CTATCTCTTCTTTGAGGGCTTCTATCTCTTTATCTTTTTTATCCATACAAAACTTATGAATGATTTGAACAAAACTTTAAACACTTTTTTCTTTCCCAACCTGGGTAGTTACAAAAACTCAAAGGATTGGATTTTATTGATTTGTAGGTCGAACCGGGCGCAATCATAATGGGGTCTTTTTCTGCCGCATCAATAAGGTCTTTAGCCTGTTCTCTGAAGTATTTGATAAAATTTTGAAGAATGCGCAGGTTATGGGTGCAAAAGTTACAAAAAACACCCGTTTCATAAGAAGAACCAACAAACGTACTGATTTCGTAGTAATCCTTAAAACGTTGAGAAAAAACAACTCTATTTCCTATATTAAAGGATTGAGCGAACTCCATTTGTTTTCGGTAAACTTGATGATTTATTAAGACATCAGTCATACTAAATTGGGGTGTAACAAAGCCGAACACACGAGGAATTTTACCGTACGCATTTGTCAACTGCGCAATATGGTCGATCGATGCATAAACCCCTTCACCATATAAAGTCTTTAAAAAAGACCTGCCATGACCACTTTCATTGTTACTGATGAAGTGAACAGTTCTGCCGCTATCATAATGACGACGATAAGAAAAATGATCAAAATCTAGCTCATCGAACATGAATTGACAAATAGACTGCACGGCGTCCTGGGCGCCAAACGACAGCAAACGGTCAGGCAGGTATACGTTCACGCATTTTCTCCCCTAATCACTAGCCTTAAAATAGATCTACCGGTATTATCCCGGTGTTGATATTTACAGTTTTCGCAATAGGACCCAGATACACATAAACACACAAGGCGAAAAATAAGAATCTTTCCACTTTGACTTTCTTTTATCAAGGAAAATGCTATAAGGTCAACCAAGCATAGCTTTTGGTAAAATTTTATTTATATATTTTTCAATAAAGTTGTTTATTTAAAATTCTTTAGGAGGTTCGTGTGAAAATTATATTCAGGGTTTTTTTGTTTTTGGTGGGGTTATCCTGCGGCGTGCCAAACTTGCACGCGGCGAGCATGAATGACGATGAGATTGAGGTTACTGATCCAAAGGTCAGTTTCAAATTACTTGCTCCTGACCATAATAGATTACCATGCAGTCAAGCAGGTTTATGTGCCGATCTTTCTTCCATGAATCTAGCAAGTCCGGAAAGCATGGGCGGGGCATTGGCCCGAATAGAAGCCTATAACAGCAGACAGCCACACAGAAGAATTAACATGATTTCTTTTGCCCGCAGCCGCGTAACACCGGAAGGCCTGGCACTCTTTTTTGCATGGTATAAAAAGCCAGTTAACAAGACCCCCTTGTACGTTAACTTTGATTCCAATCCCTGTGGAGAAATTTTAGAAGGCGCTGTAAGGGGATGGGATGACTTTGATCACTTATGGATTTCCGCCATTCTATTGGGCGACGGTATGTTTGCATCTTATGACAATTTTGGGGGGCTACGTTCTGCAACCACTAATTTTAATCACTATCATCGTGAAGCACATCGCGCTAAAGGCGTTATCCCCAGATGTATGATGACTTCAAATCAACCAACGCAGAATCAGCTGAACGGGGCTGTGATTGGGAAGAATTCACCGTAGTAAGACGTTTTGGAATAGATGGCAACGGCGCCCTTGTTCCTTTTCTTGCTCCCACGACGGAAAAAGAAGCCCTGTTTTTTGCCATCAAAAATACCCTAGATGAGATATTAAACACCAACGGAAAAGAATCAATGTCACCAGTAGGCACTGTGCTTGATTATATGGCTCGTTTCTGTGTGGTTGATCTTTCAGCTGTCTAGAACCTTGGCATGCTGACCTGCCAGGGGGACAGGAAAAGCCAACTTTAATCTTTTTGAAAAGACCCCCTTGCCTGAAGGCGCATAAACTTGCTTCATCGCCTCAACATAAATAAGACCGCTAAATTTTTGTAAACAGGTGGGGCCTAATTTCTCGCACAACGGACTTATAGGCGAGAAAAAACGTGAAGTCATGGGTGGCCTGTATAACCCCCGATTGAAAGAAACAGGGGTAAACAGGTGACTTCTTAAAAGTTTTGACAACTGTGTCATGGTATAGGGCCGTCCAGATCCAAACGGGTTATTGTCGGCCCGTGCCCACAAACCACGTCTGTTTGGAACCACGAACAAAATGCGCCCCTCTGGTTTTAAAACACGCCAGGCATCATGCAAAAAATCCTCAGTGCTATGACAATTTTCCAAACCATGCACACATAAAATACGATCAACTGTTTGATCAGCCAAAGGAAGAAGACTTTCGTCCACCAGAGCTGACAACGTTGGCTTAGCCGGCGGCCATTTTAAAACCCCCTGCTGTGCTGGCATGAAAAAATAAACATCATTATGAATGGCCTCTAAAAAAGGAGGCGCATAACCAAACCCTAAAACAACTTGATTGTTATAAGTTGGCCATATTTTAGACAGTGAATTTTTAATGTCTTTTTGCGCAACAACCCCCAAGGGTGAAGCATAAAAGTCACGCAAGTCAATTACATCCGTAGTCATTCTATTTTTCCTATTGCAGGCTAAGACATTTTTCTAATAACAAGCTTGATCATTTTATCAGGGGTTTGTAGATTGGGCCATACTCAATGGATTTCGGAAAACAGATTTCGAAAGACGAAGGGTGCAGCATCATCAATCTACTTTTGTGAACCGCGGATTCAACATGTTATCACGTTTTTTGGGAATCTTGTCAGCTGACATGGCCATCGATTTGGGTACGGCCAATACTTTGGTTTACGTCAAAGGACGGGGCATCGTTTTAAACGAACCCTCTGTCGTTGCCATTGCCACAATCAAAGGCAAACGCCAGGTCTTGGCAGTGGGAGAAGAAGCTAAGCTGATGGTGGGGCGCACACCAGGAAATATTCAGGCTATCCGCCCGTTGCGCGATGGGGTTATCGCTGATTTCGAAGTTGCCGAAGAAATGATTAAGCATTTTATTCGCAAGGTTCACAACCGACGCCGCTTTGCAGCCCCTCAAATTATTATCTGTGTCCCTTCAGGGTCAACCGCTGTTGAACGTCGGGCGATTCAAGAATCAGCCGAAAGCGCCGGCGGACGTCGGGTGTTTTTGATTGAAGAACCCATGGCCGCTGCTATTGGGGCGGGCTTGCCCGTGACAGAACCGACTGGATCAATGGTGGTCGATATTGGCGGGGGAACCACTGAAGTTGCCGTTGTGTCGTTAGGGGGTATTGTTTATTCCTGTTCGGTTCGCGTCGGTGGCGACAAAATGGACGATGCCATCATCAACTATATACGACGCAACCACAGCCTGTTGATTGGTGAAGCCACAGCCGAAAGAATTAAAAAACAAATTGGTTCAGCCATTGTAACACCCGAAAGCCAATCGGTTACCATGTTGATTAAAGGTCGCAGTCTTATTAACGGCGTTCCCAAAGAAATAGAAATCAACCAACGCCAAGTTGCAGAATCATTATCAGAAGTAGTGTCAGCCATAATCGATGGCGTTAAAACAGCCTTAGAAAATACAGCACCCGAATTATCAGCAGACATTGTTGACCGTGGCATCGTCATGACGGGCGGTGGGTCACTGCTAACGAATTTAGACCTTGTTCTTGCTGAGGCAACAGGGGTACCTGTATTTATTGCTGAAAACCCCTTGAATTGCGTTGTTTTGGGAACGGGTAAAACACTGGAAGAAATGAAGATTTTAAAAAACGTGTTAATTAGCATGTATTAAGAATGTCATAGGGAATGTTACTATCACTTCTTGGATTAAAAGCCAGCGGTCTTCGCCGAAGTCAGACTTTTTTTATTTACCTGGGAAAGTTTTTTAGACATTCCTTCAAGAATCTCCATCGCTTCCTAATTGCATTTATCCTGTTGATTTGCTTTTTCGTTTTCTTATCAAACAGACAAAACCCCTACTTACAAGACTGCCGACGTTGGTTGGCTGACTTTACAGTGACAAGCTTGCATTACATCCAGGCTCCCTTCGCCTTTATTAAAAATTATTGGTGCACCCATACAAGCTTACAACAGCAAATTCATGATCTAACCCTAGAAAATCAACAGTTACGATTGTCGCATCATCAGGACTTGGCCCGTCAACGCGAAAATGAACATCTGCGAAAACTTGTGAACGCCTTACCATCTTATGGGCAAGAGGTTTTAACGGCACGTGTTCTTGGTATGCCAACAGACTCTTTTTCGACATTAGCCATTGAAACAAAATCAGACATCCCCTTGATGAAAAATCAGGTTGTCATAGCGGCCGAGGGTGTGATTGGGCGCCTTTACCAAATCGGCAAAACAACTGCACGGGTTTTGTTAATAACGGACAGTCGTTCCAAAACGCCCGCCCGCATTGCCACGACAGGTGACCACGTTATTCTAGAAGGACAAAACAGTTCGGAATTAAAGGTTTTACATGCAGCCACCAGATCATCAACGCCAGACCATCAACCAAAAGCTGGCGATTTGTTGGTGACATCTGGATTTGGGGGGATTTACCCGCCAGGCTTACCACTGGCCCGCATTTCATCTATCAACGACGGGTCGTTCACAGTGCATGTTCTTGTGAATAGCCATCACCTTGAGTATGTCAGTATTTTGAAGACTGTTATTCCCCATGACGATGACATCAATGACGAAAACAATTCTTAATCATCTAAAGTTCTTTATCCTATCAACATTTTTTCTAAGTGTTGAAGCCATGGACTTTTGGGTAAAAGCGGGCATACGTCCTTTTTTATTTTTAACCTTAGTTTACATTAGCCTGATTTATTCCCTGCCTTTTCTAAATGTTTTTTCCTTGTTGGTTTTTGGTTTTTTGAAAGATGGTTACTATGACTATCCGTTAGGATATTCCAATTGCCAATTTATTGTTCTTTACCTGTTCTTAATTCGTCAAAAGAAAACCCAGCTTCTATCGAATTTAGCAGCTAGTTGGGGTTATTTTTCCATTTTTTTAGTCATTGCCTGTGGCTTGCAAATCGCAGGATTATTTTATTTAGGATATCATCCTATTCCCATTACGCACTTAATGTGCGATGGATTAATAACTCTTAGCTTATTTCCTTTGATGGCTAAGGGGATTTTTTGGTTAACTTATAAAACTTCCTCCCCGCCCCTGTGCGAGCTGAAATAGAAGTGAGATGCGGTTATGTGCCATAAAGTTGAAGGATAATTTCTATGAGGGTATATCCAAATGAAAAATTATGACGTTATCATTATAGGTGCAGGGCCAGTGGGCCTTTGTTTCTCGGCTGCCTTATCGGGTTGTGGGTTGAAAATTGCCGTTATTGAAAAACAATCAGCGCGGGCTATTGCCGACCCAATCTATGACGGGCGAGATATTGCTGTTACTCATTTTTCCAAGCAGGTATTGGACCAACTGGGCGTATGGCAGCATATTCCCAGCGATCAAATATCCGAGATTAAAAAGGCAAAGGTCTTGAATGGAACTTCTCTTTATGCCCTGGAATTTAATGCATCTGATATGGGGAAAAAAGCATTGGGGTGCCTTGTTTCTAATCACTTAATTCGAAAAGCCGCTTTTGAAAATATAAAGGGTTTACCAGACGTTGATCTGATAACAGATGTAACAACTGAGGAAGCATATTCAAACAACTTATCAGCCCATATTAAGCTATTAAATGGTGAAAAATTAAACTGCCAATTACTGGTTGCCTCTGATGGTAGATTTTCAAAAATACGCCAGAAAATGGGAATATCTGCAAAAATGCAAGACTTTGGACGGCTGATTATTGTCTGCCAAATGGAACTTGAAACGTATCACGATAATGTGGCCTATGAATGTTTTCACTATGGCAGCACATTGGCCGTTCTTCCATTATGCGGCAATAAAGTGTCTATTATCATGACAGTTTATCAGCATGAAGCTGACATTCTTATGAACATGCCAACAGAACAATTTAACACTAATATTGAACAGCGTTTTTCTTCAAAATATGGAAAAATGATGTTAAAGGGGGAACGTTATTCTTACCCCCTTACAAGCGTGTATGCTGATCGGTTTATTGGGCAACGATTTGCCTTAATAGGCGATGCCGCTGTGGGTATGCACCCTGTCACAGCGCATGGCTTTAATTTTGGTTTGGCAGGTATGCACACCCTTTCAACTGAAATTAGAAAGGCCGTAAAGTTGGGGGGGAGCATTGCATCACAAAGCTTATTAGAACACTACCAAAGGGCGCATAAAAGAAAGACAAAGCCTCTTTATTTGGCAACAAATGCGATTGCAAAACTGTTCACGAATGACGAACAGCCTTCTAAATTTGTGCGAGATATTCTTTTAAAGATTGCTAATCGGGCATCTCCTCTTAAAAAAATGATAATTTCAACACTTACGAAAAGTTAAGAAATAGCACGTCAGAATTGCATGCTCCTTATTAGCACACATAGTTAATTCACTTTGCGGAAGGGGCACCATTTTAAACGATGAAGATATTCTCAGGCGGCTTAAGCTTCGTAAAATTTATAAGATTGAAAAGTTTAGTCTAAAGCATTACATTGATCTTCCGTACATGTTGCTTAAGGAGAACGGTTCTTGCAAACATCAGACTTTTTACCGCTCCATTATAATGAATCTGTCTTACCTGCCTTAAGAGACATTTGCTCTCCTTTGTTTTCTAGCTTTGGATTTACAACGTTTGCTTACCTAAGATTTCTAAATAACGGGAAATTGCTTCATGTGTCTACCAACCATGACTGGTTGCAATTTTATGCTGGCCAGAATCTTTTCAATGACGTTGAGCGGTACAAAAATGAAATCAATAGCATTCCAGAAAATGGTATTGGTTACTTTTTAAGGTCAACAAAAGTTTCTCCAGATTTTGCTTCTCTTCTTGAAAAATTCGATTTATGGCATGCAATAAGTATTTATATAAGGCACCCTAATTATTGTGAAAGTTATTGTTTTGCTACTGTAGCAGACAACCATCAAATCCATGATTTGTATCATAATAACATGGATATATTAAAGCACTTTATTCTTTACTTTAAGTCTAAGGGCCATACATGGCTTGATCATTCTGACTCAGCAAAGCTTTTTACAACGACTTCACCTTCCTTTCAAGAAGACGAGAAATTTTTACTCGATAAAAAAATTAACGAGTTCCTTTCTCAAACGAAAGTCCATAAATTTTATTTTGGGGATAATCAACATTCTATAACCCTTTCTCCCCGTCAGGCCGAATGCTTGGTTCATCTCTCGAATGGTAAATCAACAAAAGAGATTGGCAAGAAGATAGGAATATCGCATCGAACAGTTGAGACCCATCTTGAGCTTTTAAAGCATAAAGTGGGGCGCCATACAAAATCTGATCTTGTTAATTATTTTGCCAATATCCCAGACTTTGCTCTTCTCCGTGACTTCACAGAAAGCTGACACTTTTCACAGGCTCTTTTAATTTTTACAAAAAAATCGTTTACTCAAAAGAGAAAACAATAAACCCATAATGCTGAAAACTGTGATGTACAATGCGGGGATCATTTTGTTGTTTGTGTGGTAAATCAGGTAAGAACACATAATGGATGTTGCCCCTCCAATAGCACCACCAATTCCATAGCTAAAGGCGGATCCGCTATAACGAGTAGGCGCAGAAAAAGCTTTATACATGAAAGCATTAATGACAGCAGCAAAACTTGCAGCCAAGATTCCCAACAAAATTTCTCCAATCAAAACCAAGCCCAAGATCTTCGTGCTAAACAATAAAAATATTGGGTAAATTGCGCCAATACAAAGCGCAGAGACACAAATCATAATATTAATCTGCCCTATTTTATCGGAAATAAATCCCACAAAAGGAACTGTTGCGGTAAAAAATAACAAGGCAACAGTATTAAGCATAAGGGCACTCCCTAACGGAAAGTTCAGGACAACGTTAAGGTAAATATTTATGTAAACAGTCATCGTATTAATAAGAACGTGGCAAAAAGTCGCCACCCCAATTGTAAGAACGATGGAGATGCCTTCCTTCTTAATAGCCTGGATAATGGGCACAGCTGAAACCAATCGCTTGCTTGCATATTGCAAGAATTCTGGAGATTCCTCCATGCGGGTCCTTATGTAAATTCCCACAAGACCGACGACACCTCCTAACAAAAAAGGCACCCTCCACGCCCATGTGGGCATACTCGAATGAAGCGCTAAGGATCCTGAGAAAACAGCTAACAAGGCTCCTAAAGCACAGGAACTCACAACCAAGGAACCGATGAATCCAGCGTTTTCTTTTCTGCCATGCTCAATCAAAAAGATAAAGGCGCCGTTGTATTCTCCTCCTGCACTGATGCCTTGCAAAAGCCTGCAAACTAAAAGCATTAAAGAGGCCCAAATGCCTATTTCTTCATAATCGGGAAGCAAACCAATAGCAGCCGTTGGAATTGCCATCAGTAGAATTGAAAGTGATAAAGCAAATTTTCGGCCATATCTATCGCCAATATGGCCAAATAAAATTCCGCCAATCGGTCTCATTAAAAAACTAACAGAAAAAATGGCCAGCGTTAAAAGTAAAGCCGTGCGAGGATCAAAAGAAGGAAAAAATAACCTTGCGATAAGAGGCGTAAAAAACCCAAAAAGGGTGAAGTCATAAAACTCAATGACATTCCCTAAAACCCCCGCAACAAAGGATTTTTTATTAAATTTTATTTTACAAAAAGATACTTCTTTGTTTTTTTTAAGTCAATTAACTCTTGTAAGAAAATTGCCTGTGCACACCTTCACGTCGATGTCTTTTCCTTGAACGGCTAAGGCTATTTGATAGTGGGTCAAGGTGTTAAAATAAGACAATGAAAAAACAGAACTGAGTGAGCTGTGTTTTGATAATGCTTTTCAATACCATTGGATTCGACCACCATTGAGTTGCACTATCCACAAGAACTTTTATGAATTCTGATGGAGGTATTTATGCGTTTATTTTCCGGAACCCCAATGCGTCATTTACGTATTCGCTATTAACTTAATCTTAATTTTAATACCTTAACATCAATAGAAAGGGGACTAACGATGATTAAGTAAAATATGCCTAAGAGCGTCATAATTTCTTTAGCAGCCTCTTTTCTTTTAGGAGGGTCTGTTTTGGCGCATAAAGACCACACCTCTCAT
>CAIVFQ010000143.1 GCA_903905285.1 uncultured Alphaproteobacteria bacterium | reverse complement strand
ACAACTGTTATCGGCGATTCAAGATTATGAATTGATTCAAGAAACTCTTGGTCGGCTGATTAGTTTTGCAGGCTTGTCATATTATAAAAACCTAACAGACCCTGAAATAGGGCAATTTTACCAAAAGATTCAAGAAGAGATCACTCTGTTAAGTAGAGAATTGGTTTTCTTCACCCTAGAAATTAATCAGATTGACGACCTTACCTTGGAAAAGGCATTCAGTCAGACTGATGGTTTACGCCGTTATCAACCTTGGCTGGAAAAAGTTCGTCTGTTCCGCCCTCATCAGTTGACTGGTGATTTAGAGAAATTGTTTTTGGAAAAGTCGCTAACATCAAGCCAAGCGTGGAGGCGTTTATACGATGAAACCCTGGCTGGAATGACATTTGCCATCGATGGTGCTGACCTTAGTTTGACCCAAGTGACCGATTTGACAAGCCACCCTGAGCCGCAAAAACGTCAGGAAGCCTCGGTCGCTTTGTCAAAAGGACTGAATAAACAACTTTCTTTTTTCACCTTTGTGACCAACACGTTGGTGAAAGACAAAGAAATAGAAGACACGTGGCGCCACTATGCAGGCCCTACGCACGAACGTCATTTAATTAACGATATCGAGCCCAAGGTTGTTGAGGCGTTGGTTCATGCTGTTAAGTCTCAGTATGGTCGCCTTTCCCATCGTTATTACGCCTTAAAGGCTAAATTGCTAAAGCTTGATCATTTAGAGTATTGGGATCGAAATGCCCCCCTATCGCAAGAATCAGAGCAGGGTATTTCATGGCTACAAGCGCGTGATATCGTCTTGAAAGCTTATGAACAATTCAGTCCTTCAATGGCCCAAATTGGGCGTCAGTTTTTTGACAAAAATTGGATTGATGCAGTCGTCAAGCAAGGCAAAACATCGGGGGCCTTTTCCCACTCCACTGTCCCGTCAGCCAACCCTTACATATTGTTAAGCTATCAGGGGAAAACCCGTGATGTTATGACTCTGGCTCATGAATTAGGCCATGGCATTCACCAAGTGTTAGCAGGAAAACAAGGCACCTTGTTGTCTGACACACCTTTAACGTTGGCTGAGACCGCGTCTGTATTTGGTGAAATGCTTGTTTTTCAATCGATGTTAAAAAACCAAACCGACCCTGTAAAGAAACGGCAACTGTTGGCGGGAAAAATTGATGACATGATGAATACCGTTGTGCGGCAAATTGCGTTTTATGATTTTGAACAACAGGTACATATCCACCGTCGATCAAAGGAATTATCAGCGGACGACATTAGTAACCTTTGGTTAGAAACACAAAGGCAAGCCCTGGGCCCAGCGGTTCATATGGATGATACAAGTCGCCCCTATTGGGCATACGTATCGCACTTCATTCATTCGCCCTTTTATGTTTATGCATATGCCTTTGGGGATTGTTTGGTCAATTCGTTGTATGCTGTTTATCAAAACCAATCTGAAAATCAACCTGGACAGTTTGTCGATAAATACATTGATTTGCTGTCAGCTGGTGGCACCAAAAAATATGCTGATCTTTTACAGCCCTTTGGGTTGAAGGCCGATGACCCTGAGTTTTGGAACCAAGGTCTGGGCATGATTGCCGACTTTATTAATCAACTGGAACTGTTGGTAGATTAATTGATAGACGATCCGACTCTTTCGGCAAAACTTAAACGATACCTAGAGGTTGGCAGTGCTGTTGGCGGACTGACGGCCCGTTTAGTGGGCCAAGAATATTTAGGGCGCCCTATTGATGACGCCGCCTATGCTAAGAATTTAAAGGCTACCTTGGGGTCGATGAAGGGGCCGCTTATGAAGGTGGCCCAATTTTTGGCCACCATTCCTGATGCGATTCCTGCTGACTATGCCCAAGAATTAAGAGAACTGCAATCGTCTGCACCCCCCATGGGCGCCCCTTTTGTGCGACGAAGAATGGCCGCTGAATTGGGCCCAAACTGGCAACACCGCTTTCAGGATTTTGACTTAACGGCAAAGGCCGCCGCATCCTTGGGGCAAGTGCATCAGGCAACAACGCAAGACGGTCAAATCGTTGCGTGCAAATTGCAATATCCACAAATGCAAAGCCTTGTTGAAACTGACCTTTCCAACCTAAGGGCTTTATTGGGGGTTTATCATGTTTGGAATAAGGCCCTTGATACCAGTGAGGTTCAAGATGAGATCAAAACCCGCCTGTTAGAAGAATTAGATTACCACCACGAAGCCCAACAAATTGCCCATTATCAAACGATATTTAAGGACACAGATTGGATAAATATCCCGACTGTTTATCCTGAGCTTTCAACGGGCCGTCTGTTAACCATGTCATGGATGGATGGCAAACCTATTTACGACTTCATAGATTCTGACATCGATTTTCGCAATCAGTTGGCTGATCATTTGTTCCAGGCCTGGTATCGGCCCCTTTACCATCACGGCATGATTCATGGTGACCCTCACCCCGGTAATTATTTGATTCGCGACGATGGCACGATTCAGCTGTTAGACTTTGGCTGTGTCAGGCATTTTCCTGCCCAGTTTATTAAAGGGGTTATTCAGCTTTACCATGCCTTACTGAATAACAAACCGGATCAGGCTGTTTATGCCTATGAATGTTTAGGGTTTACCAATTTAAGCAAACCCGTGATTGAGGTGATAGGTCAATGGGCAAGACTTTTGTATGACCCCTTGTTAGATGATAGAGTTCGCCCCATTCAAGAGGATTTTAGCGGCACCAAAGGGTGGCAGACGGCATCGCAAGTGCACGCCGAATTAAACAAATTAGGGGGCATTCGTCCCCCGCGTGAGTTTGTGTTTATGGACAGGGCGGCCGTGGGCCTGGGGGGTGTTTTCATGCGCCTTAAAGTGGAACGCAATTGGCACCAGTTATTTGAAGCTGTAATTGAACACAGCCCTTATTTTTAAAATTCAAGGAATGGCGACTTCAACGCGCTTTATTTTGGCCGAAACAGGGTAGCTTGTCTCGAAAGGCAAGCGCGCCATAGTGGCTATTTGAGGACTATTCGGTTTAAACATCCACTCAAGGTATAGGCAATCCCCAGCGGCGCTCATTGTCTCGGTCGTTGTTCCATGGCAGTCAGCCCAAATACTAATTCTTAACGCTGGTGCCGCCAATAGGATGGTATTTATGTTAACAATCTCACCTTTAATGGTTAAGATTTGGCTATCGTCCCCCTCTAAGGCAGACTCCTGCAGTGTGTACTGCACATTTTGCAAAAGCAGCGGCCTAATAAGGGGAAGGACAGGTTTTCCTATGGTCTGATACCAAAACAGAATCAAAGGCTGTTTATAAAGGTACCCAACTCCCCCAAAACTGATAACCACAATAAGCACACTGATAAGACTTAGCATCCATGATCGATCGTCGGAACGCGGCGGCAATGTATCTTCACTGGAAAGGTCTAAATCATCGTCATCAGGCACCATAACGGCGGGGAAGTTCAAACCTATCTGTGGCTGTGCTGATTGCCACCATTGGTATTCACAATAGCCACATGACAACCACCAACCTAATTCCAACGACTGACCGGCTGTTGTTTGGTTTGTGGGACAAGCCAAAACATCCGACGGCAAACAATAAGTCCGCGTGCAATTGGGGCAATCGATGATCACAATAGGAATAATTTAATAAAAATTATGTTTTGTTACTATACCGCGTTTTCAAGCCCAAGAAAAATAAAACCATAAATTAAAGATACCTTAATGAATTTTCCCTATCCTAAAGACTGATAGGAAAAAGGCATGCTTTATTTAGAAGAAATATTTAATTTTTTAAATCTGCGGAAAAATATTGTCATAGCCTCCATTTTGGTTTTATTCGGGGCCATTTATTGGGGCTGTGGATATTGGCACCACAAACCCGTTGAAACAAAACCACCCGTTAAAGTTTCAGTGGAAAAAGTCACAAAGCAGAATTTAGACAATACGTTAGACCTGGTGGGATCTGTTTGCTCATCAGAAAGCGTTGCTGTGAAAACGCGTACCGATTCCCAAATTATGAAAATTAACTTTCACGACGGCGACATGGTGGAGGCTGGCCAGGTTCTGTTTGAACTCGATGACCGAATTCTAAAAGCGCAGTTACAACAGCAACAAGCCATTCTTGAACGCGATCAGGCCGAATTAGAAAGGGCAACCCTTAAATTTGAACGTGACCAAAAGCTGTCTAAAAAGGGATTTTCCAGCTCTGAACAAATTGACACCGTGCGCCAAGCTTTCAAGGCCGCAACGGACAATGTTCAGGCTTCTCAGGCGATGATTGAAACTATAAAAACCCAGCTTGATTATACCGTTATTCGCGCGCCAATTCATGGTCGAACGGGAACCATTAACTTAACTGTTGGGAATGTCGTAAAATCAAGCGACAGTCAGCCGTTAGTGACGATTAATAAAATCACCCCCATTCAAGTGCAAGCTGCCATTCCCCAAGATTCTTTCGAATCTGTAAGAACGGCCTTAAAAAATGGTGCGATTAAAATGATTGCCTTGAATGCGAATGGTGAAGAACTTGAGGTCGGAACTTTAGAATACCGCGAAAATACTATTGATGAACAAACAAGAACGCTGGCTGTTCGGGGTGCGTTTGAAAACAAAGAAGAAAAGCTTTGGCCAGGTATGTTTGTTGACATCAAGCTTGTGGTTGGGGCCGATGCCAATGTACTGACAATCCCAACCGTCGCGGTTCAAAACAGCCAAGAGGGCGCGCACGTTTTTGTTGTTCAAAAAGACAAAGCATCTAAGAAAAAAATTAAGGTTGTGCGCATACAAAAAGACCTAGCCGTTATTCAAGGTGATGTGCAAGAAGGCGATGTTGTTATTACCGATGGTCTTTTAAGCGTTAAAGAGGGAAGCATTGTCGCACTTCCTCAAAACGATTTACCTTCAAAAAAGGGGTAAGCGATGGGCCTGTCAGAATTTTGTATTCGTCGCCCCATCTTTACATGCCTTTTAATGCTGGCAGTATTGGTTGGGGGTATCGTCGGCTATAAAAGTTTATCTGTTAGCGCGCTTCCCGATATAGATTTTCCAACCCTGCAGGTTAGCGTGAATCTGCCGGGGGCTAGTCCTGAAACCATGGCAACGTCGGTGGCCACCCCTTTGGAACGGCAATTTTCAACAATTGCGAGCATTGTGTCTATTACCTCGACAAGCTATTTAGGGTATACGCAAATCACCTTACAATTTGATTTGAATCGCAACTTGGACGGGGCTGCCTTAGATGTCCAAACCTCTATTTCAGCAGCACAGTCTAAGCTTCCCAAAGAATTACCAAACCCACCCAGTTTTAAAAAGGTGAATCCTGCTGATCAACCCGTTTTCTTTATTGCTGTTTCTTCGGACACGTTGCCCATGTCGCAAGTTAACGAATACGCTGATACATTAATTGCCCAGCGCATTTCAACGCTGCCTGGGGTTGCACAGGTTACTATTTCAGGTCCGCAAAAATATGCATTGCGGATTCGCGTTAATCCAGAATCCTTAGCCGCCCGTAACCTAAGCTTTCAGGATATTTCAGCCGCTTTAGCCGCAGCCACATCCATTACCCCTGCTGGTGTTATCAGTGGGCAAAAACAATTGATGAACTTAGAGGTGGTTGGGCAACCTAAAAATGCCAACGATTTTAAATCTATGATTGTTTCGTGGCACAACAATGCACCCGTTCGGTTGCAAGACATAGCCAGTGTTGAAGATTCCATAGAAGACAAACGTGCCAAAGGCTTTTTAAACAAACAACAAGCCATTGTATTGGCGATTCAACGCCAACCCGATGCAAACACCGTTGATGTGGTTGATAGTGTTCGTGCGTTGTTGCCTGTTTTTCAAAGCCAAGTACCAGCCTCAGTTGAATTAACACCTTTATTTGATCGGTCAGTTCCTATTCGGGCTTCCCTTGAGGATGTTGAATTCACTTTAAAGCTGACTATTTTCTTAGTGATTTTGGTAATCTTTCTTTTCCTTCGCAAAGTTTCGGCAACGCTTATACCCGCATTGACCGTACCGTTTTCCATTTTGGCAACGTATGGGGTCATGGCGTTACTGGGATTCAGCCTGAATAATATTTCCCTGATGGCCTTAACCTTATGTGTTGGGTTTGTGGTGGATGACGCAATTGTCATGGTTGAAAATATTATGCGTTATGTCGAAAAAGGCCTTAACCCATTTAAAGCTGCCATAATAGGGGCCAAGGAAATTGGCTTCACAATTATTTCAATGACTTTTTCCCTGGTTGCGGTTTTTATTCCTGTTTTGTTTATGGGTGGTGTTGTAGGTCGCTTGTTCCGTGAATTTGCGGTTACCATTAGTGTTGCCATTTTAGCCTCTGGCTTTGTGTCCCTAACCCTAACGCCGATGATGGCCAGTTTGATGCTGCACCCCCATACAACAGAAAAACCTAATAACAAATGGATAAACTTATTAGAGAAAATTTTTAACAGTTTATTGAAAGCATACGAGAAAAGTTTAACCGTTGTTTTGAAATATCAACGACTGGTTTTGGCGCTTACGGTCGCCACCTTTTTCTCGACATTGGCACTATACGCCTTTGTTTCAAAAGGCTTTTTCCCTTTAGAAGATATCGGCTTTATCACTGCCCAAACAGAGGCCGCCCAAGATATTTCATTTGATGAAATGGTCGCAAAACAAAGCAAAGTTGTTGATGTAATGAAAAACGATCCTGCCGTCGAAAATTGTTTTTCATCAATTGGCGGAACCCGGGGCCCTTTGAATTCTGGGCGTGTCTATTTTAACTTAAAACCTGTTTATGGCCGACCATCATCCTTGGATGTTATTAAACGACTGCGTCAAAAATTAATCCAACTGGAAGGGATTAAGGTTTATATGAAACCGGTGCAGAATTTAAGCATCGGCAGTCGACACACAAAGGGGTTATACCAATACACGCTTCAATCGCCCGATCTGAAACAGCTTCAAATTTGGGGCGACAAGATGAAGGAAGAGATCGCCAAAATCTCTGGCATTGTTGACGTTTCGACAGACCTTCAACTAGACAGCCTACAAGTTCAAATCAGCATTGATCGCGACAAAGCAGAAAGCCTGGGCATTAGCTATAGCGACATTCGAAAGATGCTTTATAACGCCTTTGGTGACTCAAAGGTGGGAACACTTTATACGTCGACCAATGACTATGATGTTATTTTGGAAATTGGTTTAGCCTATCAAACAGATCAAGACAGTCTTAAAAATTTATACCTTCGCACCAAATCAGGAAAGCTTGTCAAATTGGAAAGCATCGCCACCTTTAAACGTGCCCCGGCTTTTCTGTCGATTAACCATGGGGGGCAACTGCCATCTGTGACTGTTTCTTTCAATATGGCTGGGGGAGCTGCCCTTGGAGATGCCCTAAAATCCATTCAAAATTTGGAACAAGAGATACAAATTCCCAAAACTGTTTTAACAACGTTTGAAGGACAAGCGCAGGCGTTGCAAGAATCATTATCAGGTATGGTATGGCTTTTGATTTTATCCGTGATTGTTATTTACATCATTCTTGGCATGTTATACGAAAGCTTTGTTCACCCGTTGACGATTCTGTCTGGGCTGCCATCAGCAGGTATTGGGGCCATCATTACCCTTATGTTGTTGGGGATGGAACTGAATATTATGGGCATTATCGGCATTGTTATGTTAATTGGTATCGTTAAAAAGAACGCCATCATGATGGTTGATTTTGCCATTCAAAGCCGCAATAACGGTCAAGAAGCTGAGCAGGCCATTTTTCAGGCCTGCCTGTTGCGTTTCCGCCCCATTATGATGACGACCATGGCAGCGATCTTTGGCACATTACCCATCGCCCTTGGCATAGGTGCCGGGGCCGAGCTTCGCCAACCCTTGGGCATCGTCGTGGTGGGTGGGTTACTAACATCGCAGTTACTAACCCTTTACATTACCCCCGTTGTTTATTTGTACTTAGAACGCTGGTCACGAAAGTTAAGCTTTATGAGAGGTGCCTCATAATGATGCATCATGTGGAATAGGTAATTGCATCATACGATCAAGAACCCCACCAAGACCGTGAGTCCTGCGCGCATGGTCAAGATGGTCGGCACTTTGGTGCCCAAGCATATCGCCTGCATATAAATGTCCAAGGGCGTGAGGCTGACATCTTTGGTTACAAGGTGCTATAACATCTTGTGGTGTGCTGTTCCCCAACTGTAACGGTAACTGAGTCGCTTCTACCCTTATGTTTGTTAACCCCGATTTCTTAGATATCAATACCGGAAAAAATCGATCATGGCCTAAGACTCTGGAAAAGAGAGGCTCTGCACATTGTGACACACCCCTCTCTTTAAAAAAATGACTCCTAAAGCGTTCATAAGCTTGTTTGGATAATTCAACAGGATTTCTCATATGGGGAAGTTGTTGCTTTTCGTTTTCGTCCTGCTGTTTTTGTTGTTCAAGTGCTACTAAGCACTGTTCTGCTTGCGCAACCTTACTTGAAACATCTGTCGTCGCTTTCTTCAATCTGTAACTACCCAGGTTGGGAAAGAAAAAAGTGTTTAAAGTTTTGTTCAAATCATTCATAAGTTTTGTATGGATAAAAAAGATAAAGAGATAGAAGCCCTCAAAGAAGAGATAGTCGTACTCAAGGCAGTTATTGTGGCTT
>CAIVFQ010000142.1 GCA_903905285.1 uncultured Alphaproteobacteria bacterium | reverse complement strand
CTATCTCTTCTTTGAGGGCTTCTATCTCTTTATCTTTTTTATCCATACAAAACTTATGAATGATTTGAACAAAACTTTAAACACTTTTTTCTTTCCCAACCTGGGTAGTTACAAAAACTTACAAAATATAAAAACAGATAAATCTTTTGCATTCTTAAAAGTTTCCTTTTTTCTTGGCCAGATTTAGAACATCTACTATAGTCGTTTCAGTTTATGTTTTTAGAAGAAGCAAGGAGCGACAATTAGTTGACTAAGCGAGCGACGAGGTGACGCTGTAGAAACATAAAATCAAATGACTATATAAATCGTAACACACATGAATCCTGTGTAAACACTTATCAGACAAACAGAATGTTGCTGCAAATTCAAGAACCTAATACCCCTTTTGTCCCGAACAAGCCTTTGGGCTTTGCGGTCGGCATTGACCTTGGAACAACCCATACTGTTGTGGCCTATGTCGAGGATGGCACTCCAAAAGCCCTGAATTTGGGTGAGGGTTATTTATTGCCTTCTGTTGTCAATTACCAAGCAGACGGACAAGTACTTGTTGGCATAAATGAAGAAGATGGCGACGAGCAGGCCATTCAATTTTCATCGTTCAAACGTCATATGCAAGAACCATCCCTTAAAATTAAAGGGCTAAAAACGCCCGTTGAATTGTCTGGGAAGGTTTTGCAACACGTTAAACAGACGGCTGAAAAAGTTTTGGGCGCTCCTATCCATCAGGCAGTTATTACCGTGCCGGCTTATTTTGATGACACAGCCCGTCAAGCAACCAAGGATGCTGCGACCTTGGCGGGGTTAGAAGTTTTACGCCTGATTAACGAACCAACCGCGGCTGCCTTGTGTTATGGTTTAGACCATGGTGTCGAAGGGGTGTATGCCATTTATGACTTTGGAGGAGGGACCTTTGATGTTTCCCTTTTACGGATGACTAAGGGTGTTTTCCAGGTTTTAGCAACAGCGGGGGATACCCAGCTTGGAGGCGATGATATTGACCAAGCAATTGTTGACTATTGGCACAAGCGTGATGATACGCTTATATCGCTTAGGGCTGCGCGTCACGCCAAGGAAAATCTGACCCTACTAACGCAAAGCGTGTTGGACACATTAACCAAACCATTTATAGACAAAACGTTAGGCATTTGTCAGCAGGCTTTAACTGATGCAGACCTTGCTATCAACGATATCAAGGGAGTTGTTTTGGTAGGCGGGTCAACCCGCTTACAGTCTGTACGAAAAGCAGTGGAGGCTTTTTTTGAAACCCCGCCGTTAATCAACCTTGACCCTGATCAGGTGGTGGCGCTGGGGGCTGCGTTGCAGGCGCAGACGCTGACCCAAGGGGACGACACGTTATTATTGGATGTTACGCCTTTATCGTTGGGGATAGAAACGATAGGGGGACTGGTTGAGAAAATTATTCCCCGTAATACACCCATTCCAGCTTCAATCTCGCAAGAGTTTACAACCTATCAGTCCCATCAAACGGCCATGAAAATCCACGTGATTCAGGGTGAGCGTGAGCTGGTGCAAGATTGCCGGTCACTGGCCGAGTTTATTCTGGAAGGGATTCCCCCCTTATCCGCTGGCGTTGCAAGAATTGAAGTGACCTTTTCCTTGGATGCCAATGGGCTTTTGACGGTAAAGGCGCAAGAGAAAACGACGGGCACCTATCAAACTGTTGATGTAAAACCCAGTTATGGATTGACCCTGAAAGACTTAGAAACTATGCTGCAGCAGAGTTTTCTATGTGAGACTGAAGACAGCCAAAAACGTCTTGCCATTGAATCGCAGTTAAGGTCAGGGCAAAATGCTTAATTCTTCATACTCTCATTTATGTACATTTATTAAAGATTGAGAAATAACGATGCCTAAAATGAAATTTATCGAAACAGACGGAAACGTAAAAGAGGTCGATGCGCCCCTTGGTCTTTCAGTTTTAGAAATTGCCCATCGAAACAAAATTGACTTAGAAGGGGCCTGTGAAGGGTCGTTAGCCTGCTCAACCTGTCATGTCGTTATTGATAGCCAATGGTACGACTTGTTAGCGCCAGCCACTGAGGATGAAGAAGACATGCTAGATTTGGCGTTTGGTTTAACCCATACGTCTCGGTTAGGGTGTCAGATTATTATGAGTGAAGAATTAGATGGTCTGACTGTGCGTTTGCCAGCGGCTACAAGAAATATGATGGTTGATCTTTCTACATCTTCAGGTTGACTTGAAGAAAGGCACAAAGGTTGAGGAAGAGGGCAAAATGGTCCAACACGTCATTGACACCCTGGAAAAGGAAGATACATTTGTATGACTACCTTGCCTGATACTTTGACTAAAGGCTTACAAAGGCCGCTTGAAGAAATTGCTTCGTTAGGAAAAGGCATCGCCTGTGATTCTCGCCAGGTTCAACCAGGCGATATATTTGTTTCTATCCCTTGCGCAAAAGCAGATATCCACATTCAACAAGCCATTGACCAAGGGGCTAGTGCTGTTATTGTTGGCGCGAATGAGACTCATGATGAGAAAGCTGTGAAAATCATCCCAACCCTTAACCCCCGACTCATGTTAGCGAAGTTAGCCAAGGCGTTTTATCCCCTTCAACCCGAAAATACCGTTGCCGTGACGGGGACTAATGGAAAAAGTTCCGTGGCGCACTTAACCCGTCAGCTGTGGGAAGGGTGCGGCCATAAGGCGGCCAGTCTAGGCACTTTGGGCTTGATTTCCAATCAGGCGATTGACTTAAAGATCCCCTCTTTAACGACCCTTGACCCCATTTCGTTACATAAAACGCTTGATAGTTTGGGCGGCGTGCATGTTAGTCATTTTGCGTTCGAGGCGTCTAGCCACGGCCTAGATCAATATCGTCTTCATGTGGTTGATTTAAAGGCAGCTGGTTTTACAAACCTGACTCAAGATCATCTTGATTACCATCGCACGATGGAAAATTACTTTTTGGCCAAGTCCAAATTATTTACTGAAGTCTTGCCCCAAGGGGCGACAGCAGCGCTTAACAAAGATTGTGCATTTTTCGATCCACTGCAAACGCTGTGTCACCAACGATCGCAAAAAATCATAACGTACAGTCTGACTCAGCCAGCCGATTTGACAATACAGCGAATTACCCAACACCCGGGTTTTCTTGAATTTGATTTGAACCTTATGGGTCAGGTTTATCACAATCAACGTGTCAACTTAGTCGGCCGCTTTCAATTGGAAAACTTGCTGTGTGCGTTAGGCCTGGCATTATCCACCGGTGCCCCTCTTGATGATTTAATTAAAGCTTTGCCTTCGTTACAAGCAGTCAAAGGGCGCATGCAATGGGTCGGCGACCATAATAATGGTTCTGTCTTCGTGGATTATGCCCACACCCCCGATGCCTTGAAAACAGTATTACAAAACCTGCGTCCGCACGTTAAAGGGCGGCTGTGGATTGTGTTTGGTTGCGGAGGAAACCGCGATGCCTTAAAACGACCACAAATGGGCGCCATCGCCTGTGAGTATGCCGATCAGGTGATAGTCACCGATGATAATCCCCGTTATGAAGACCCGACGTTTATCCGTCAACAAATTTTAGCAGCCTGTCCTGATGCCACGGAAATTGCCGATCGACGCCAAGCCATTCGTTCAGCAATTGCGCAATTAAAAGAAGGTGATATAGTATTAATTGCAGGCAAGGGTCATGAAACCGGTCAAATCATCGGCGACACGACGTATCCGTTTGATGACCAAATTGAAGCAGAAACCTTTTTAAAGGAATGTATGAATGTCTAAGTGGGGCGTAACCGATATAATGCAAGCTTTGGGTCTTGTGAGTACAGGACAGATTGAGTTTGAAGCAACCGGTATTTCGATTGACAGCCGAACTTTAAAACCAGGTGAAATTTTTGTTGCTGTTCAAGGTGACAGTTTCGATGGGCACGAGTTTTTGCAAGCGGCTTTTAACAGGGGAGCTGCCGGCTTTATCATCAGCCAATCACCCCCTGATTTTTTAAAAAACCATACCTATTTTGTGGTGCCCGATACATTGAAAGCTTTAAGGCAGTTGGCTACATATAGTCGTGCGCGCTCAAAAGCCAAGGTTGTAGCCATTACGGGCAGTGCTGGCAAAACCACCACCAAGGAATGGTTGGCTCAGACCTTGGGCGCATTTGGATCAACGGTTTATTCGCCAGCCAGTTATAACAATCACGTTGGCGTTCCGTTAAGCTTGGCGTCCTTAAACGAAGATACAGCGTTTGGTGTTTTTGAAATTGGAATGAATCATGAGGGTGAAATTGAGCCCCTTGCACGTCTTGTGCAACATGATATTGCAATTATCACGACCATAGCCGAATCTCACATCGGGCATTTAAAGACCCTGGATAAAATTGCGGCCGAAAAGGCGACAATTTTTGCGGGATTAAAGCAGGATGGTACGGCCATTTTGAATTATGATAATGACTATTTTGATTTTTTGGCGCGGGTGGCGACAGGCTATGGTGCTGGCAAAATTGTTAAAGTGGGTCAGAAACAAGGTTCTGACGTTCATCTAGTTCGCCATGGGTATGACTCTAAAACAGACACAACCCTTGTTGAGGCCCATGTGAATGGAAACCCTGTTCAATACAAATTATCTTTGGTTGGCGATCACTACGTTATGAACAGCCTGATGGTGTTGGCAACAGCTAATTGTTTGGGGCTTAATTTGGATAAAGTGGTGAAGGAACTGGAGAACTTGAAACCAATTGGGGGCAGGGGGCAAAAGCATACCGTCTGCATAGCCCCGAACAAGACAATCACCCTAATCGACGATGCCTATAACGCTCAACCCAGTTCCATGCAAGCAGGGTTAACGGCTTTGACGCAGTTGCCGAGTGGTAGACGTATTGCAGTTTTAGGGGAGATGCGAGAATTAGGCGATGACAGTGCGACTTTTCATAAAGATCTTTTGCCTTTCGTTCAAAGGGCAAACGTGGACCTGTTATTTGCGTGCGCTGGAGATATGAAGTTGCTGCTTGATTGTTTGCCATCTGCGCAACAAGGGGGCTATAGTGAACAGGCTGAAGACCTGTGGAAACCGTTGTTAGATTCCTTACAGAATGGCGACATTGTCTTTATTAAGGGCTCTAAAAGCACCAGAGTGTCGATTTTGGTTCATCGATTGCTGTCTCTTCATCAAGATGTGCTGTCTTCACAGCTTGAGGTTGCCTAGAGGTAAGCTGATGTCCAGGGTCACCGCAAAAATTGGAAAATGGCAAATGGTTTCAGGGCTTAGGGGCAGCAAATGGCCTTTTAGGCAAAATGATAGCTTATATGGCCCCCCCCTCGAAACCCCAAACCGCGACTCCGCAAAACAATTATTAATTGTTTTGCACGCCGCGCACCTCAACATGACTCTCCCTTTGTTTCAAAATATTCATCATAGGTTGGGCTTTTCTTCTTTTATAAGGTGCCCCTGACACATGCTTTATCATCTGCTTTATCCCTTGGCGGAACATTATTCATTCTTGAATCTTTTCCGTTATATTACTTTTCGCACCGGCGGAGCAATTGTAACTGCCCTGATTATTAGTTTTGTCTGCGGAAAACCGATTATCAATTGGCTAAAAAGCAAACAAAAAGAGGGGCAACCCATTCGGGAAGATGGCCCTGCAACACACCTGATTACCAAAAAAGGTACACCAACCATGGGGGGGTGTTTGATTCTCCTTGCCATTGCCCTTAGCACGATTTTATGGGCCGACTGGTCTAACAATTTTGTCTGGATTTCCCTGATGGTCACCCTGGGATTCGGGGCCTTGGGAGCTTATGACGATTTTCTAAAGCTTACCAAACGCAGTTCAAAGGGGCTGCCAGGCAAACTGAAGCTGCTTGTACAAATAACTTTTTCGCTGATAGCCGTTTATTGTATTACAAAAGCTACCAACCAGAAATTGGCGCACTGTTTGATTTTTCCCTTCGCGAAAGAATACGTCTTAAACTTGGGACTTTTGTATTACCCCTGGGCAATTTGTGTGATTGTGGGTTCGTCAAACGCCGTTAACCTGACAGATGGTTTGGATGGCTTGGCCATTGTCCCGGTTATGATTGCCGCGGCCTGTTTTGGGTTGGTCAGTTACTTGGTGGGGAACGCCATTTTCTCAAATTATCTGCAATTACATCACATCAACCATACGGGTGAACTGACGGTATTCCTGGGGTCTATCATCGGAGCTGGGTTAGGCTTTTTGTGGTTCAATGCTCCCCCAGCAAAGGTTTTTATGGGCGACACTGGGTCATTGGCAGCTGGCGGCGCGTTGGGAGTGGTTGCCGTTATTACCAAGCATGAAATTGTCTTAGCCATCGTTGGGGGTCTATTTGTTTTAGAGGCTGTCTCGGTTATTTTACAGGTGGGATACTTTAAAATGACAGGAAAACGAATTTTTCTGATGGCCCCAATTCATCACCATTTCGAGAAAAAAGGCTGGGCCGAACCCACCATCGTAATTCGATTTTGGATCATTGCCACCATCCTGGCATTGGCCGGATTATCAACTTTGAAGCTGCGTTAGCTAGAGCCTACATGAACCATGACTTTGAAAAAACATTGTAACAAACCTGCGGACATAATGCGCCCTTGGGGGCCCTCCCATGACCCAAGCCAAAGCGCCCTCCCCGCCTCCACCGCAACACGACTCTCCCTGTGCCCCAAAACCTTGCGGTCTTTGGGCATGTCTTTCCATAGGGTTCCAATCCCATGGAAATTCGGTTACAGTCTCAAAACCGGTCTCAAGACTCTACCCCAGGCAATTTCCTTTGCTCTTAAAAAAAACAAGGAAAGGGTTTTATATACCCCATCGCGCACCCGACTCATCTCGGGTGTAACTAACCACCAGTCACAGGATACTATGGGGAAACTTAAAAAATGGTTAAAGACGATCATTTTTTTTAACAAAATTATAATTGGTCACAGACCTTCATGAAAACTTACCTCGTTTTAGGCATGGGAAAGTCTGGCCAGTCTGCCGCTGAATGGTTAGAAAAACAGGGGTTCAAGGTCCTAACTTTTGATGACCATTCTCCAGCTTTAAACACAGTAACTCTAAACGACATTCCCTGGAATGAAATAACAACGGTTATCCAAAGTCCCGGCATTCCCTACAGTTTCCCAGCAGCTCATCCTGTGACAGCCTTGGCAAGGGCCAAGAATATTCCCATCGTAACTGACTTTAATTTGTTGCAACAGGCCAACCCTAAGGCCCATTTCGTTGGCATTACCGGGACCAATGGAAAATCAACCACCACGGCGTTAATCGGTCATATTCTTAATCACAGTCGCCATGTGTGTGCGGTGGGTGGCAATATTGGTGTGCCTGTGTTGTCGTTGCCATCGTTACAGGAAAACGGGACTTATGTATTAGAGTTATCGTCGTTCCAATTAGAGGCATCTGCCTCTTTAACCTTAGATGTGGCCGCTTGGCTGAACATCACGCCTGATCATTTGGATCGCCATGGAACAATGGAAGCTTACGTTGCCGCAAAAGAAAAAATCTTTTTAAGTGCCCGCCATGCCGTTGTGAACATTGATGACACCTATTCTTTAGAGGTTTACAGGCGCCTTAAAGATAAAGGTGCAGCTGTTTTAGGGGTATCTTGTGCCCAACAAACCGATATTTATATTGAGAGTGGCATTCTTTACGACACTCAAAATCCTGTGGTCGACCTCAGCGACATTGAAAGGTTACAAGGTCTGCATAATTATCAAAATGCCGCCACGGCCTATGCCGTTTGCAAACTTTTAAACGTGCCCGTTCATGACATCAAAGAAGCTTTCAAAACATTTGCGGGACTTGCCCATCGTCAAGAAATTGTCGGGCGCATTAAAAATATGGTTTTTGTAAACGACAGCAAGGCCACCAATGCAGACGCCACGGCTTACGCCTTAAGTCGCTATGCCCATCAGGCTATTTATTGGATTGCTGGGGGCAAGGCAAAAAGCCAAGGAATTCAACCTTTAAAAGATTTTTTCCCCAACATCCGCCATGCTTTTCTGATTGGCGAGGCGCAATCTGATTTTGCCAAAACCTTAGACGGTCATGTTCCCTATACTTTATCGGGAAATCTTGATAAAGCTTTAACAGACGCCGTCGACATGATTCGAAAAGAATCTTCTGGTCAATCTGCCGTTATTTTACTATCGCCGGCCTGCGCCAGTTATGATCAGTTTCAAAGTTTTGAACATCGCGGCGATGTATTCCGTAACCTGGTTACACACCTTATCGAGTCTTATTCATGAGCCCAACAACTTTTTCCAGACGTAACAACAGTGTTTTAGGCAGTTGGTGGTGGACGGTAGATCGCTGGACACTGGGTGCCATTCTCGTGATGATTGGTTTGGGCGTTTTGCTTAGCTTTGCGGCCAGCCCGCCTGTGGCTGAACGGTTAAACCTTAGTACTTTTTTCTTCGTAAAACGCCATATTATTATGGTTATCCCCGCCATTCTGATTATGATCAGTTTTTCTTTATTATCGCCTAAACAAATTCGTCGCGTGGCGGTTTTTGTTTATTTGCTAGGGGTGGTCTTATTAATTTTAACACTTCTAGTCGGCACAGAAGTCAAAGGGGCACGACGGTGGTTAATGATTGCCGGCGTATCTCTTCAAGCCTCAGAATTCATCAAGCCTGCGTTCACCGTTCTTGTGGCGTGGATGCTGGCAGAAAAATACCGCGACCCTCAGTTTCCGGGCCTTGCCATGTCCCTATTGTTATTGGCGATTGTGGTTTGTCTTTTTCTTTTACAGCCTGATTTGGGCATGACCTTAATCATTTTATCGACTTGGATTGGGCAATTGTTTATTGCGGGCATTCCCCTTTTATGGATGGGCCTGTTAGGTGCCTCTGGTATCGTTGGATTAGGGGGAGCTTACTTTTTTCTGCCCCACGTAACCCGAAGAATTGACCAATTTCTTGACCCCAATTCGGGCGACCCCAGACATGATTTGTATCAAGTTCATAAATCGCTTGAGGCTTTTCAAAACGGGGGGTTTTTGGGTAAAGGGCCAGGCGAAGGCATAATTAAGAAAAATGTTCCCGATGCCCATGCTGACTTTGTTTTCGCTGTGGCTGGCGAAGAATTTGGGCTGATCTTATGTTTAATTTTGGTCTGTCTTTTTGCTTTCATTGCGCTGAGGTCTTTATCGCGGGCAATGCAAGATTCAAGCTTGTTTATTGTGATGGCAACGGCGGGCATTGCGATTCAATTTGGTTTGCAGGCTTTTGTTAACATGGCGTCTGCCCTGCACTTAATTCCAACAAAGGGAATGACAATGCCCTTTATTAGTTATGGCGGTTCCTCTTTACTAGCATTGGGAATGAGTATGGGTATATTGTTGGCCTTAACACGACGACGTCATGGATCAACGGAGGTTTTATGAAACGTTTTTCCCGCAAACCCCTTTATGTGCTCGCCAGTGGTGGAACAGGGGGACACTTATTCCCTGCTTTAAGTCTCTGTCGACAGTTAAAAAGCCATGGTCGACAAGTGCATCTTATGACCGATCAACGCAGTCAAAATTTCAATCATTTAAAAGATTTTGATAAAGTTTACATACGAACAATGCATCACACCGCCCCGCTGATTGGGCGTCTGATGTTGTACTTATCGCTTGTGTGGCAGTTTTTTTATTGTTATTTTTTATACCGCAAATTACAACCAACGATTGTCATCGGTTTTGGCGGGTATCCTTCTATTCCTCCCCTTTTGGCGGCGCAATTTCAGGGAATCCCCACCGTGATTCACGAACAAAATGCCCTGCTGGGAAAGGCCAACCGTTTGCTGGCCAAACGGGCATATCGCATAGCCACGTCATTTGAAAATGTTGAACGGGCGCCCGCCCATACAATACTTACCGGAAACCCCGTACGGCCAGAATTATTAGCCCTAAAGGATGAGCTCTATCAGGCCCCTTCCCTACAAGACCGTTTTCATATTCTGATCATTGGCGGCAGTCAAGGCGCCAAGATTTTCTCAGAAATTATTCCCCAGGCTTTAATCAGTTTGCCCTTAGGCCTACAAAAAAGATTAAAAGTTGTTCAGCAGTGTCGCCCAGAATTTTTATCTCAAACAAAGGTTATCTACCGCCAGTCGTTTTTGGATGTAGAACTCACCCCCTTTATTGAAGACATGGCAACCCAATACCGTCAGGCCCATTTGGTGATTGCCCGTTCAGGGGCATCGACAGTTGCTGAGCTTGCCGTTGTTCGAAAGCCGGCAATTTTGGTGCCTTATGCGGCTTCGATAGAAGCTGATCAATCGTACAACGCAGCCCCCATGGGTAAAGGCAAAGCTGCCTGGTTTTTCAGAGAAAGCGACTTTACGCCCGAAAATTTAGGCGACCTTTTACAAAATCTTATGACCAACCCTGATAGGCTAACCGCCGCATCGCAGGCCATGCAACAATTTAGCAAACCCAACGCCACAGAAAAGCTTGCGAATACTGTTGCAGATGTGATCGGAGATTTGTTAACCTAAAGTTAACTGCTCATCAATCTTTCTCTATTTATGCATATACCTGCCTTTAAAGTACAACATCTTCATTTTATTGGCATTGGCGGCATCGGGATGAGCGGCATTGCCGAGATTTTGCACAACCTAGGCTATCGCGTTAAAGGCAGCGATATTGCTGACAATTATAACACTCAACGATTACAAGCTGCGGGCATTGAGATAATTGTTGGTCACCGACCAGAAAATATTCAAGGGGCACAAGTCGTGGTTGTGTCGTCTGCAGTACGCGCCGATAACCCAGAGGTTTTAGCTGCCCGCAAGATTGGCATTCCGGTTATTCAACGGGCTGAAATGTTGGCTGAGCTGATGCGCCTGAAAAAATCGATTGCCATTTCTGGTACCCATGGAAAAACAACGACCACATCGATGGCAGCTGCTTTGCTTGATGCTGCCGGCATAGACCCCACCGTTATCAATGGGGGCATTATTAATGCCTACAACACGAATGCCCGTCTGGGTACAGGCGAATGGGCCGTTGTTGAGGCTGACGAATCTGATGGCAGTTTTACAAAGTTGCCCGCCACAATTGCCGTTGTCACCAACATTGACCCAGAGCATATGGAATTTTATGGAACGGTTGATGTCTTAAACCAAGCCTTTCTGAAATTTATCTCAAACATTCCTTTTTATGGCCTGGCGGTTTTGTGTGCCGACCATCCTGCCGTCATGACGTTATTACCTCGTATTAATGATCGTCGGTTTGTCACGTATGGCTTTTCTGAAACAGCGATGGTTCGGGCTGTGAACTTACGTCAAACGGCTAAGGGAACCACTTTTGATGTGGAAATGGCGCGTCCCTTACCCCTACAGGCCGCCTTGCAGAACACAAACAAAACCGTAGCCCCCTTACCCCGCAAGATAAAAGACCTTTTCCTGCCTATGGTTGGCCGTCACAACGTTCAAAATGCTTTGTCTGTTATTGCCATCGCTGACGAACTGGGCCTTGATGAAGCGGTCATTCGCAAAGCCTTTGATACCTTTAAAGGGGTTAAAAGGCGTTTTACCCACACTGGCACCGTTAATGGTGTGACCATTATTGATGACTATGCCCATCATCCTGTTGAAATTAAAACGGTGATTGAGGCCGCAAAACAAGCCGCGCAAGGGCGAATTTGGGTGGTGATGCAACCCCACCGGTACAGTCGCCTTCACCATTTGTTTGAAGATTTTAGTCAGTGTTTTGAAGGGGCGCATCAGGTTATGCTAGCCCCTGTTTACAGTGCCAACGAAGACCCCATTCCAGGCGCAACGTCAGAACATTTGGCTGAGGCTTTGCAAAAAAACAACATCTCCACCACGCTGTTTTATAATCCTGAGGAATTGGCCCCCCTTTTACAAACCGTGCTATTGCCGGGCGATATGGTTTTGTGTTTAGGTGCCGGTAATATCACCCAATGGGCAGCTGCCTTGCCAGGGCAATTGGCTAATTTGAACGGCCCTGTTTTAAAGCAGAAACAAGTTGTTTGATGTGCCTTTCTTCTCAATCATTTTTTCGGTTCTACTTTTCATCATTTAAAGGGGGCATAACCAGAAAAGAACACTGAACTTGCTGAGAAGTATCTAT
>CAIVFQ010000141.1 GCA_903905285.1 uncultured Alphaproteobacteria bacterium | reverse complement strand
CACAAAATTTACATTTCGCCATAACTAGGCCCCTTCCTTCTAAAAAACCTCAGGGCATTATATCAAAAACTATCTATGGTTAAAAGTCTCCAAAAAAAGACTGCTGAAAGGTGCCTAAAAGTCGAGGAGCGGAGTGTACCTAATGTACATAAGCACCGAAGATCACGCTGGGCGACGCTGTAATCATTTTATAGGAGACGGGCTATAGCTGAAGAGAAAAGTATTTACCCTTGAATTGATTATAACTCCAGTGCTATTAGATAACCGATTAGAACGTCTTTAAGGTATCGTCAAGAGTGAAGTTAAAATATAAAAATATTGTATGTTTGTTTTTTTTAGTTGGAATATTAACAAGTCTGTCAAAAGAAGGTTACTGCCTTGACGCAGACGGACAACCTGACATCCAACAAAGGAGCAGAAGCCGTGTGCTTCGTTTACAGCGTGCGGCGACTTCTATTATTTTATGGGGAGCGTCCTGGTACGCTTTAAGCTTGTGGAACAGCGCAATGAAGCCGTCTTCTATCCCATTGCCTGACATAACGCAACCTACAAGCGAATCGTGCTCAGGTTTTTTCGCGGCTCCTTTTTTCTCGGCTCCTATGAATGACTTACAAGTTAGCACGCAATGGTATCGTGCTTTGCATGGACAAGTAAAGCGAAAGTCCAAGAATAACTCTTATACTACCTTTGAACTTACGTATTATAAAACGACTAACGATCAAGGCGCCTGCTTAGAATATAAGGGCACTGATTACAGAATTGATGATTCCTACTACGCCGAATATTATCGTACGCTTTTTCGTGGGGGAGATGTACGGGGTTCACAAATGGGCGTCCTTACCACTGCGCATAAAGACCCATCATGCTTTAATCCATTTCTAGACCAAGCCTTAGGCCAACAAGCAATATGCCCCCCTAGAGATACAATACATAACGATACGCTCTTAGAAGGCACAACTTGCGACGCAAATCGTTTGGCGTTTGAAAAATTAAAGACGAAGAAACACCAAAGCCAAGCCAGCGTCAGCGTCAGCGTCATTGATCCAGAAAGGGCACGCGAAACAGCTCTGCTATTAGCAGAATTACCAAACCATCACTTTGCTCAAATAGTAGCAAGATATCTTTGGGGAGAATGCATCATAAAAAGCTCGGATTTTAAGCCCCATCGACCTTAGTTAAGGGTGTAATTCGGATTTGAAGGAATCATCGCGAACCTTTAAGATGCACAGAACAACAAAACACAGAATTATTAAAAAATGACAACAATCAAGAAAACCAAAGTCTTAATTATTGGTGGTGGGCCAGCCGGGTATACAGCTGCCATTTACGCTGCCCGTGCCAACCTGAAACCCGTCCAAGCCCTAGGCTTACAACCCGGCGGGCAGTTGATGATTACAACCGACGTGGAAAACTACCCGGGTTTTGGCCAAACCATTCAAGGCCCCTGGTTGATGGAACAAATGCATCAGCAAGCTGAACACGTGGGCACCGAGATGGTTTACGATTTTATAACGCATGTTGATTTCGGCCAGCGGCCCTTTGTCTGCCAGGGTGACAGTGAAACCGTTTATCACGCCGATACCGTTATTATCGCAACGGGGGCTCAGGCTCGTTGGTTGGGCCTTGAAAGCGAAGAAAAATATCGCGGGTTCGGCGTGTCGGCCTGCGCCACATGTGATGGTTTTTTCTTTAAGGATAAACGCGTGGCGGTTATTGGGGGCGGCAACAGCGCCGTCGAAGAAGCCATTTTTCTGACCAATCATGCCAGCCATGTGACCCTGATCCATAGACGCGACCAACTGAGGGCGGAAAAAATTACCCAAGACCGTTTGTTCCGCAACCCAAAAATCAGCGTGATTTGGGATACTGCCGTTGACGAGGTTTTGGGCAAAGACATCCCCCACAAAGCCGTTACCGGCTTAGCCCTTTCCAATCTTAAAACAGGTGAAAAAAGCCAATTGGAGATTGATGGCGTCTTCGTTGCCATTGGTCACACGCCCATGAGCGAGATTTTTAAAGGCCATATTGACTTAGATACCGAAGGGTACATTTTGACAAAACCCAACAGCACGACCACCTCTATCCCTGGTGTTTTTGCAGCTGGTGATGTGCAAGATAAAGTTTTCCGTCAGGCCGTCACCGCGGCAGGCCAAGGATGCATGGCCGCCATTGAGGCTGAGAAATTCTTAAGCCATTGATGTCTCTTCAGCCTCTTTCAGAGTCAGAGTTCGCAGACCTTATCACTCCCCTTGACTTGAAAGGTAAAATTGTAATTGCCGTTTCGGGGGGTGGTGACAGCCTGGCGCTGGCTTTGTTGATGAAACAGTGGTCTGATCAGGCCCTCATGGGCCTGGTAACCCTGACTGTTGATCATAAATTGCGACCCGAATCAACTGCCGAGGCTGACACCGTCCATCAGTGGATGAACGATCAGGGATTGGAACATCATATTCTGTCGTGGCATCACTCCCCCCTTGCAGCAGACATACAAAGGAAAGCGCGACAAGCCCGATACCAGCTTTTAACCGATTGGTGTTTGGCTCATAAGGCCACAACGCTTATGACAGCCCATCATCTTCATGATCAATGGGAAACAGTGATGATGCGCCTCAGCAAAGGATCGGGCTTGACTGGTTTGTGTGGCATACGCCCTGTTATTAAAACCAGTTTTGGCCAATTGGTGCGCCCATTATTGACCATTCCTCCTGAGCGACTGGCGTTGACTTTAAAAAAGTTTCAGCAACCTTTTCTGCACGATCCCAGTAATCAGAACACCCGATTTGAGCGCATTCGCTGGCGACAATTATTAACTGCCTTGGGGGCTGAAGGATTAACACCTGACAAGGTTCAAAAGACACTGATTCAGTTGCAAGCCGTGGAAGATTTTTGTGAACAGCAAACCGACCAGGCGCTTAAAGTTTGTTTTGATGATAACCAGGGGCTAAAGATTAATGAGTTTCGCACATTGCCTGTTGAAATTGCCCATCGTGTTTTAAAAAAAGTGATCCAGAGTATTGGAAAAGCAGAATACCCCATGGGGCATTCTGTTGTGCAAAAGTTGTATCAAAAGCTTATCAATCCAACCTTTAACGGGGCCACTGCCGGAGGGTGTTACTTAAAAAGAACCCAAGGTGGATGGCTTAAAATATTGAAAGAATCCCCCCGGCGCTCTCAAAACACTCATACTCAGCCGAAATAAATATCACCCCCCATCAGAATAATTAAGGTAATAAAGCTTTAGTAAGAAGTGAGCTGTTCCCATCAATGGCGCCCAAAAGATGAACGATACCCCTTCTTTAGCTTTCCCCCAACGTTCGCTCATATTCAAATCTCTAGCTTCATAAACTTTGGGTAAAGACGGCAGCCCTGTTATTTTATCTGTTTTTTCATATTTCTCATAACTCCGCACAGAATTGAACACGCCTGATTAGAAAGACTAATGCAGATAGGACTTTAATAGTATGCAGTATTTTCATAAACAGACTCCATTAAGCGTCTCTAGAAACCGCCACCAGGATTGTTAAAAGAACGAAGGCTCAGCAAGAAGAAAGTTGCTCCTATCAATGGGGCCCCGACGATGTAGAATGTGCCTTCTTTAACTTTCCCCCAACGCTGGCTAAAATCCAAACTTGTGTTTTCATAAACCGATGGCAATGGGGTTGGACTTGGATTTTCTTGGGTTGAAACTGGCTGTTTTGTAACGTCTACTTTTTCATAACCCCGTAAGGCGTCGAACAATTTCGAACAACCATTTACTGGAGATCCAAACCCCACAAACAATCCAAAACCAATGGCCTTAAATGGGTTGACCAAGAAGTAATCTAATTTGGAAACGGTCTTTACTGGAGGAGGGACAATATCGGCGGGGTCGCTTTGCATGATGACAGTTCGCCCAGCTGTTGTTTTGGTTTGCAAGGGACCAAGATTATCGTCGTCAGCATAAGAAAGGCTGCCACTTAGAAAGACTAATGCAGATAGGACTTTAATAGTTTGCAGTATTTTCATAACTCAACTCCATCATTACGTAATTAAAGGCAAATTAATATCTATAACTTAAGAAATAGGATCGATTTATTGATAAACAGTTAATTTAAGAAAATAAATATAATTTCAAAATCACATGAAATAGTTTTTCTGAACCCCTTGAGATACGAATCTGGAACCTACTTGCTAGGTCTATTAACTTTTCATTAGGATAGAATTGTTAGATTATAGATGTCTCGGTGTCATTATTTACCCACGTCGTAACTTATGAAAAGGAATTTTCTTATGAAGAAAAGCATAGTAAGCGCAGCCTTATCCCTCGCCTTTCTGGTCAGTGTCACACCAGGATTCAGCCTTGATGATTCAGATACTGATGACGGACCCAACTCGGTTGATGGTGTTATTCCCAGAGGTGCCGTACCTACCACTTATAATTTACCTCCTTCATCTCTCGCTGAACTTTTCGCAAACTCTGACGATGAAAAAAAATCTCCAGAGGAAAAAGCTGCAAAGGCCGCAAAAGCTGAAACAAGAGACAAACGAAAAGCTAAAAAGGCCTTAGAAAAAGCTAAAAGAGTTGAGAAAGCTTTAGAAAAGGCCAGGAAATAAAAGACGCATAGAACCTGAAATAGGTAACACTATCGCCGGCAGGTTTTTCCTTGTATAAACTCTTTTAGACTGTAACGATTATTTTCATAAAAATAGGCTCTGATGACCCCTCCCCAAAGAAGGAGACCAAAGACACCTTCTAAGCGTTTTTCTCCCAAACGGTTTTTAAGGACAAAAGGAAAGAACACCTCGTCCTTTTGGAAAGTTCTTTTAAGAGCCACCCTAATGATGATGATCTGGGGCGTGATTAGTTTGGGTTTGCTTATTCTGTGGTTTAGCCATGATTTGCCCGATTTAAAAAACATTCAAATCAACAGTCGAAAACCAAGTGTGACAGTGCAATCGTACGATGGTGTCATTTTAGGAACGTATGGCGATTTGTATGAAGACATGGTGAAGGTTCAAGACCTTCCCCCGCACGTGCCTCAGGCTTTAATGGCAGTGGAAGATCGCCGTTTTTACAGTCATTTTGGTGTCGACATTATTGGTTTGATTCGGGCAGCCTATGCTAACTATCGGGCGCAACGGGTCGTGCAAGGGGGATCGACGCTCACCCAACAATTAGCCAAAAATATTCTTTTCACGCAAGGAACCTTTAATATTAATGACCGGTCTTACAAGCGTAAGATCCAAGAGGTTTTGTTGGCCGTTTGGTTAGAGCTAAAATTTACTAAAGATCAGATTTTGACCTTGTATTTAAACCGCGTTTATTTCGGTTCAGGTACGTATGGGGTGGACGCGGCTGCGCGTCGTTATTTTGGCAAATCAGCCCGGAATCTAACCGTGTTTGAGGCGGCTGTTATTGCGGGCCTTTTAAAGGCGCCTTCTAAATATTCACCGGCTCAACATCCAAAACGAGCAAAGGAACGTGCCAAGGTTGTACTGGAATTAATGGAAAACGCTGGCTTTATCAAGGATTATCAAGGTCATTTGGAAGAAGGTGCAAAAGGGCTGGCTGATAACACCCGTGAACGTGACCAAGGTATGCGGTATTTTGCTGATTGGATTTATGAAACACTGCCCCAGGTTGTTGGGGCAATCGATAAAGATCTCATTGTTATTACAACCCTAGATGTGGCTATGCAACGCCATGCCGAATATGTGTGTAAGTATCATCTGGAAACCATGGGCAAAGACTTAAAGGTTTCTGAAACAGCATTACTTGCCATGACACCATCAGGTGCTATTAAGGCCATGGTGGGTGGAAAAGATTATGGGGACAGTCAATTCAACCGTACCACGCAGGCACATCGTCAGCCTGGTTCGGCCTTTAAAACAATCATTTACCAAGCCGCCCTTGAAAGTGGCATGACACCCGATACGCTGATGGATGATACGCCTATTGAAGTTGGCACTTGGAAGCCAAGCAACTTCAAATGGAAAACGCGGGGAATGGTTACGTTGCGGGAAGGGTTAGCCCATTCTGTGAATAGTGTTTCCATTCGTTTAACCCAACAAGTAACACCGCAAAAAGTTGCCGAGGTTGCAAAGCGACTGGGAATTACCAGTCAGTTGACTCTTGATTTAAGCATTTCTTTGGGTACAGGTGAGGCGACTTTACTTGAACTGACAACTGCTTATGCAACGTTTGCGAATCAAGGTTTAGCTGTTTGGCCTTATGGTATTTGGGAAGTCCGCGACAAAAGTGGCAACATTTTATATCGACATCCTGATCATCCTGGCAGACAAATTATCAGCGCATCAGTTCTGCAGGGAATGCGTGAGATGCTGCGCGCCGTAGTAGAAAGCGGCAGTGGGCGGGCAACAAACATAGACGGCAGTGTGGCTGGAAAAACAGGCAGTAATGGTGATAAAGACGCGTGGTTTTTTGGATACCGTGAAAATCAACAGGCGACAACAGAGGCTGAAAGCCAAGGATACAACAACGTGGTGGTCGGCGTTTGGGTTGGTAATGATAACAACAGGCCCATGGCTAAGGTTTCTACGGGCGGTCGTATGCCAACCCGTATTGCTGCTGCTTTTTTCAAAGGAGAGAGTTTTGAGAAACCTTTAAAGAAAGCTGACTCAAAACCAAAAGGTCACAGCGCCGCGCCTTCCCCTCAATCAACGGTTACAGCACCTAAAAAACCCTCCTTAGAAAAGTATCTAAATAATATTAACTAATTTTTAACAAAAAATTAAATGATATATTTTAAAACTAAAGATGATTAGAGTTATCTTCCTTGCCTAAATATCTACGGCGCGTGATTAAATAAATTGGGGAAAGTTCTTCAACCAAACTGCGGACATAATGCGCCCTTGTGGGGCCCTCCCCGAATCCGCTGCAACGCCCTCCCCGCCACACAACCACAACACAATTCTCCCTGTGCCCCAAAACCTTTCAGTCTTTGGACATGTCTTCCCATGGGGTTCCAATCCCATAGAAATTCAGCTAAAGTCCAGAAACCGGTTCCAAGACTCTACCCCAGGCAATTCCCTTGCTCT
>CAIVFQ010000140.1 GCA_903905285.1 uncultured Alphaproteobacteria bacterium | reverse complement strand
TAATCTATATCCATTGAGGTAACTCCTGTTTTTGAAATTTCAAGAGTTTACCTCAATCCTAGGCCGTTTTAAAATAACTCTTAAACGCAACTCGAGTTAACATACCAAAAATTTATTACGTTGCCGATTCTACCCTTTCATACGTTTCAATTATCAGTGGGCGTCATTCTCTATCCCTTAACCTTTTTTATCACAGACTTAATCGCTGAATTTTATGGTAAGGAAAAAGCCAATTTTTGCGTAAATTTTGCCCTTTTAATGAATGTCGTCGTTGTGATGATCATAGCGTTTATGGACTTACTGCCCGCAGCAACGTGGTCCAAAATTGATGATGCCACGTTTCATCAAGTCTTTGGATTGTGCAGCGTGGCCTTTGCAGGATCAATTATTGCCTGCTATGTATCACAGACAATTGATGTTTTTTTGTATCTTTGGATACGTAAGGTAACCAAAGGTAAATACCTCTGGTTAAGGAACAATGGCAGCACGGCAATATCCCTTTTAATTGACACAATGATCGTCATTGGATTTATGACACTATTTGGTGTTTTGCCCAAAGAACATATGTGGTCCCTTGTTGGCAACAGTTACTCATGGAAATTGTTTTTCACAGTTTGCAGCACCCCCTTGTTTTATGGGTGCGTCAGCCTTATAAACAAAATCCTGAGATTGCAAAGTTTTAAAGGAGAACGCAGGGCTCAAATTTTTGATGAAAGGGTTGCAACAGTTACCGGGATTGTCACTGAAAAACAACCCCGCACCCATCAGCAAAAAGGCATTAGTCCTTAATCTCTTGAATTTCCCATTCTTCTTTCTCAATATTAAATCGATAAACTTTGGGCGTATCAAATTTAGCCTCATATTTTACCAGGCCTTGCCGCTCAACTCGATCAGCTAAGAAAATAGAATCAAAGCCCAAGGTACCAATTAAATCGACATATTTAATGACCAGTATTCGTTTGCCCTTAATCGCTTTAATGGCTTTCTCTAGGTCATCTAGGGTTTCTATTTTATTCCCCTCTATCTCTATAATTTTTATCGGCTGAGCGGGGAAAAGAGGCATGTTATCAAGCAGTTCTTTAAACGGTGATACAGAATCAGTAGGAGACATGAACACACTGGGCCCTTGATCACCAACCATTAGACGCGCTTGCTCGTTGTGGAAAAACCAGGTAGCCCCAGCGAAACGAATAAAATGCTGCTGTCTTTCTATTTTCAACACGTAAGGAGTGACTTTAATCTGTTCTAACTGGCCTCTTCTATAAACGTCTAAGGTGACTTCCTTGTCTTTACTTTGGTTGAGTATGTTCTCAAATTTATAAAGTTCGAGACCGACCAATTGATTGTCTATTTTCCAGATGATATCGCCTCCCTGGAATTTGGTTAAAGCTTCAGATCCCGCAGCACGAGCCCCCACCATCAAGACTTTATTATTCGCATCAGGGAAAGCTGTTTGATACTCCTCCGCTGCGCTGGCAGGAATAAGGCCCGCTTCAACGCTGTCTCTAAGATCGCCGTATCCCAAAGTGATACCTATGGAATATCGAGGTGGAATTTCCTTTGCCTGTAAGTGTTTTAAGGCATCTTTAACATACTGAATTGGTAGGGCCGCACCGGATACAAATTTACCGCCATAAATAATACCAACCACCTTACCATCTTCAGAGAAAACAGGCGAACCGCTGGCACCGCCCACTGTTAAGCCAGAAAACCTGAAAGATTGCTCTGAAAATGGCCCCATGTTTTCATAAACGCTAAACACCGTTCCCTTAAAGGTTGAAAATTCATCGTTTGCTGAATTCCCCATAGAATAAATAGTGTCATTAACCTTTGGATTTTGGTCACTTAATTCAAGAACCAGACTGTTTTTGGGAAAGTTTACAGGGTCAATCGTTAAAAAGGCAAAGTCATGAAGAGGGTCAAAGTATTTTAGCCTTGCCGGCGCTGTGGTACCATCTGAAAACTTAATCTCATAGGTACAAACCGTACTACCCACCACATGATGGTTCGTTGCGATCAAACCTTTTCCAAGGTCAACAATGAACCCTGTTCCTGACCACGATGCCGCCTCGCCACTGCCACCGATTTGGGCCTTTGTCCTAATAATGACAACACCTTGGCGGATGGTATCTAAAAGTTTTCTTCGATCAGAAAGTTTGGCCGCATCTTTCTTATCCTCATCTTGTTGTTCCACAGCAGCAGGAGCAGTTTGCCCTGGTGCTGTTTGAGCATTGGAAAAGATGGCTGCCGCGTTTAAAGACGACAATAGAAATAATCCTATAAGCACCCCAATAAAGTTTGTAAAAATCCGCAAAGTTTCCGTCCTTCTGGCTAATTATTTCCTTGGGGTATCATACACAAATCTTATACCCAAAAAACCAAAAAAAACTTGACAGGCTGACTAAGCACTCCTAGATTAGCACTCAGCAACAGAGAGTGCTGATATTAAATCTGCAAAAATTATTTAACGGAGGATAACATGAACTTTAGACCATTGCATGACCGCGTACTTGTCAAGCGGATTGAGTCGGAAGAAAAAACCACTGGCGGTATTATTATCCCTGATACTGCCAAAGAAAAACCCATGGAAGGCGAGATTGTGGCAATTGGAAGCGGCACACGTAACGAATCAGGAAGCCTGATTCCTTTGGACGTGAAAGCTGGCGATCGCATCTTGTTTGGCAAATGGTCAGGCACTGAAATTAAAGTTGGCGGGCAAGATTATTTGGTCATGAAAGAATCTGACATCATGGGCATCATTACCCATAAAGCCGCCTAAAGCAAAATTAAGTTAGTTAACTTTTAAAAAGAAGGAATTAGTTATGGCCGCAAAAGAAGTTCGCTTTTCAGCTGATGCCCGCGAAAGAATGTTACGCGGAGTCGATATTTTAGCCGACGCCGTTAAGGTCACATTGGGACCAAAAGGACGTCACGTCGTTATTAGCAAATCATTTGGTGCACCCCGTATTACAAAAGACGGTGTGTCAGTCGCTAAAGAAATCGAATTAAGCGATCCGTTTGAAAACATGGGTGCGCAGATGGTGCGTGAAGTCGCGACCAAGACATCTGACCTTGCCGGTGACGGAACAACAACAGCAACTGTTTTAGCCCAAGCGATTGTTCGCGAAGGTATCAAGGCTGTCGCTGCTGGTATGAACCCGATGGATCTAAAACGCGGCATTGATATGGCCGTTGAAGCCATTATCACTGACCTTAAAAGCCGTTCAAAGAAAGTTTCAACTCGCGCAGAAATTGCTCAGGTTGGAACCATTTCTGCCAATGGGGAAAAAGAAATTGGCGAAATGTTAGCCACAGCCGTTGAAAAAGTTGGCAAAGAAGGCGTCATCACGATTGAAGAAGCCAAGTCTTTGCAAACAGAACTTGATGTCGTTGAAGGTATGCAATTCGACAGAGGATACATCTCACCTTATTTCGTAACCAATTCCGAGAAAATGGTTTGCGAATTAGAGAATCCTTATATCTTGATTCACGAAAAGAAACTGTCTGGCTTACAAGCCATGCTTCCTGTTTTAGAAGCAGTCGTTCAATCAGGCCGTCCACTTTTAATTATCGCTGAAGATGTTGAGGGTGAAGCCTTAGCAACCTTGGTTGTTAATAAACTACGTGGTGGTTTGAAAGTTGCTGCTGTGAAAGCCCCTGGATTTGGTGATCGCCGCAAAGCCATTTTAGAAGACATTGCCATTCTAACCGGTGCGCAAGTTGTGTCAGAAGACGTGGGCATTAAATTAGAGAGCGTTACGATTCAAATGCTGGGAACAGCTAAGAAAGTTTCCATCTCTAAGGACGATACCATCGTCGTTGATGGCGCCGGACAAAAAAGTGAAATTGCAGCACGTTGCAATCAAATTCGGGTACAAGCTGAAGAATCAACATCTGATTATGATCGTGAAAAACTTCAAGAACGTCTAGCAAAACTAAGCGGCGGTGTCGCTGTTATTCGGGTTGGCGGAGCAACAGAAGTTGAAGTTAAAGAACGCAAGGATCGGGTTGAAGACGCAATGCACGCAACACGTGCAGCCATTGAAGAGGGAATTGTCCCAGGTGGTGGTGTTGCACTGATTCGCAGCCTTAAAGTTTTGGATGGTTTGAAAACACAAAACAGCGATCAAGACGTTGGCATTCGGATTATCCGCCAAGCCTTAACATCACCCATTCGTCAAATTGCGGTTAACGCAGGCGCTGATGGATCGATTGTTATCGGTAAAGTTTTGGATAACAGCGATTACAACTTTGGGTATGATGCGCAGCAAGACACCTATGGTGACATGGTAAAACAGGGTATTATTGACCCAACCAAAGTGGTACGCACAGCGTTGCAAGACGCAGCGTCGATCGCCAGCCTGTTAATTACCACAGAAGCGATGATTGCCGAAAAGCCTGAACCAAAATCAGCCATGCCAAATCCTGGTATGGGCGGTGGCATGGGAATGGACTACTAAACCTTACGTATCTTAAAAGAAATAAAAAGGCGAGTACCTCTCGCCTTTTTTTATTTATATTTAACACTTTGTTAATGATAAAGTTTTTATACTATAGTATTTTTCTAGATAGTTAATAGGCATTTTCCGATGAGGTCTTGGAGATTTTCTGTATTTTGTTGCACCAAAGGTCTGAGGATGGATTTGAGGGTATGCCAGCAGTGCTCGAT
>CAIVFQ010000139.1 GCA_903905285.1 uncultured Alphaproteobacteria bacterium | reverse complement strand
GGATTCAGAACAACCCGAGGAGCCGAAGTCTTTTGCCTAATTCGAGGCTTTCTCTCAACGAGACGCAAACAGGGGTTTAATATCTTTCATGCCATCCTAAATCCTCAGTTCTGCCCACAATAAACCTGGGTAGTTACAAACTTGTTTATATGCAGGTGCCAGAGTTTAACTTTGTCACGCGAAGATTTGATACGAGATTTGAATTTATGCGTTGGGTTGGATCACTAGGGGATGGTGCTTGTGGGCATTATACTTTACGTTTCCCTGGCAGAGGTGAATATATCAGCCGAATCGTTGATAACGTGGGCGAGGCGAGCGTTATTAGGTTGGCACACTCGCTTGCAGGAATGGGTCCAAGAATTTATGGCAATCTCACACCAAAAAACAAATTGGACTGCATTGAAAGGCTAAAAAACACATTGATGGCCTTATTGGCGCTGGATCCAGCAGGGGGATATCAAGCCAACTTAGATTCTCTTCTTCCAGAAGTTCAAGGCGGTGCAGATTATCTTTCGCTTCCCTCTAAAGATTTAGTGGTTGCTGAACTTACACAGGCTATTCGTGTTGTAGGTGTTGCACGTGCACGTCGTGAGCTCATCCACGCAGCCCCTAAGAAGATATTGGAAGAAAGAATAGCAACACAAAAGAAAAAAACAGACGCACAACAGCAATTGGCATTGGCGGCGTTATTAGTAGACCGAGAAGCAGATGTAAAAGATTTGGAGGCATCGAAAGCCCAGTTAGCCGCATTGGAAGTACTAGTAGACCCTTATGATGCAGCTCTGGAGAGTGTAGGCAAAACACTAGGGGAAATGTTGACTTCTTTTGGAAGGCTTGATGCTGGGAACTTAGATGCTGTAAAGGCTGCCATTGCGGGAATTAAAGCGGTTGAAGCAGAAAGTGCAATCGCATTAGACGAACTAGTAAAAGACAAAGGTGTTGCTTCTGTTCAGGATCTGGATGGGGCGGACAGAAGCGAACTCAGGCTTGGGTTCGCACCTAAAGAAAAACCTTTCTACGATCGAATAGCCGAACTTCTTGCTTCACTTCAAGAATTAAAGGAAAAGACAAACGCAGGAATTCAAGTCATTGATGACGATGGTTGGTTAGAGATGGGAGCTAAAGCAGATTGGCGTGCACAAGATTTAACCTACCCTTTCATCGTGAGTCTGTTAGGCAATTATGAAATATATGTTTGGGTTGATGAAGGAAAGCTTCCGTTATCGACGGCCATTGTCACAGACGGCGTACGCAAATTAGTCAATTACGTGAGTGCAAAACACGGGGTTCAGGGAAGCAGACCTTACCAGATTCATATGTATAATACGGATGGTAAAGGTCATTACTCCAAGTTTGTACGAGCCGGTGATGGTGCTGGTATGGCCAGTGCTTTCCGTCATAAGAGAAAATATGAACCATCCCCTTGGGTCAAAGATACTATTCCAGATAAAAGTGTCAAAGATAAAGGAGCAGCCCCTTCCAAAAGTAGTGTTGCAATTGACTGGAGTACCCTTAAAATAACCTTGTGATGCCCCGCATGGTCTGGGCATAGCGTTATGACGCGGGCTTTAAGGATTGGCAGTGACAAACGTTCCTTTGTGATGATGAGGAAGCACGATTAGAATTTGCGCAAAATCGTAAAATTTGGGTATAAACAATCAGCATACTTTTAAAGAAATTCCCTTGAACAGCGCCTACCCTTTACTGAATGACGATAAACCCTTAGCCCTTAACCAAGGGATTCGTCATGTATCGTTGCATCAATTTAGGAATTATCAGAGCTTAAATTTAGAGGTGGGGCAGGGCCCAATTGTTTTAACTGGTCCGAATGGGGCGGGGAAAACCAATATCCTAGAGGCCATTTCATTATTTTGCCCTGGTCGTGGTCTGCGGGGCGCCAAGCTTAATGAAATTACTCCCCAAGGTTATCCGCAACAACCTGGGTTGTTATGGGGAACCAGCCTGCGGCTGGACGATGAAACTCAGCTAGCAACCGGCTTAGAAAAAACCCCTCAAGGCACAGAGAAACGCCTTTATAAACTGCATTATCAACCCATAAGAAACCAGGCCCCCTTTGCTGAATGGCTTAACATTATTTGGTTAACGCCCGAAACCGATCGCATCTTTCTTGAATCGCCGTCTGTGCGCCGCAAATTTATTGACCGCCTTATTTATGCCGAAGATCCGTTACACGCCGAGCGGCTTACCCGTTATGAACAGGCCTTAAAAGAACGTCTGATGGTTTTAAGAAATCAGGGGGATGCTGCTTGGTTAAGTGCGCTTGAAGAACAGTTGTCCAGTTATGGCGTGGCGATTGCCGTTGCGCGACAACAGCTGATGAATAAGCTCAATCAAATTGGGAATCGTCCGAATCTTTTCCCCAGCTTCATAACTCGTATGGTTGGTGAGGTTGATGACTGGGTGCAAGAAAAGTCGGCCACTGAGGTTGAGGCCCACGCGAAGCAAGTTTTGCATCAAAATCGACGTTATGATCAAGAAAGTGGCACAACAAAATTCGGCCCCCATCGCAGTGATTGGCAAGTTATTCATCAGGCCAAAAATATAACAGCCGACCAAGCCTCAACCGGTGAGCAGAAAATTCTGCTGATCGCCGTTATTATGGCCTTTATTCATCATAAAATCTGCTTTGACCCCCGTTTAACAATTCTTTTGCTGGATGACATAATTGCTCATTTAGATTTTCATCACCGTATGGTATTGTTTGAGCAACTCGCTGTGCTGCATTCTCAATCTAGTCTAAGGCAACCCAGTTTAAAGGGCCATCTTCAGTCATGGCTAACAGGTACAGATCCTTTGTTGTTTGAATCTTTAATAGGGAAAGCACAGTTTTTTATGGTCGAACAGGCAACGGTAACCCCAGGTTAGAAATTACCAAGGAAAAATATGAGTCCAAAGTCTTCAGAAAATTATAATGCAGATTCTATTAAAGTTCTTAAAGGTCTAGACGCAGTTCGAAAGCGCCCTGGCATGTATATCGGTGATACCGATGACGGAACAGGCCTGCATCATCTTGTCTATGAAGTTGTCGATAACGCCATTGACGAAGCCTTGGCTGGTCACTGTGACAGGGTTACCGTGGTGATAGAGGCTGACGGCTATGTGTCGGTCAGTGATAATGGGCGCGGTATTCCAACGGATATTCACGAAGAAATGGGCGTTTCAGCGGCCGAGGTTATTATGACCCAGCTGCATGCGGGCGGTAAGTTCGATCAAAATTCCTACAAAGTTTCTGGTGGGCTGCATGGTGTTGGTGTGTCAGTTGTTAACGCCTTGTCAGAGGTGTTAGAGCTGGACATTTGGCGCGGTGGTCAGCATTGTCATATGCGTTTTGCCCATGGTGTACCCCTGGCACCGTTAGCGGTTGTTGGGCCAGCTGGTGATCAAAAGGGAACCCGGGTTCGATTTTTACCCTCAAAAGAAACATTCAAAATTACCACATTCGATCGGGCAACCATCGAACACAGATTGCGTGAACTGGCCTTTTTGAACTCAGGAGTTCATATTGTTTTAAAAGACGAACGGCCAGAGTCTGAATACGAAATCTCGCTTCATTATGAAGGGGGATTGGTTGAATTCGTGAAATATTTAAATAGGGCTAAGAACGTTTTGCACCCGCAAACCGTGACGATGAAAACCACCGTTGATGATATTACTATTGAAGTAGCCCTGGAGTGGACAGACAGTTATCACGAAACCATGTTGTGTTTTACCAATAACATTCCTCAGCGGGATGGCGGTACCCACTTGGCTGGTTTCCGTGGTGCGTTGACCCGAACGGTTGGGGCCTATGTGGCTGAATCAGCCCAAGGCAAAAAAGATGCCAAATTGGGTTTAACGGGGGAAGATGCCCGTGAAGGGTTAACCTGCGTTTTATCGATTAAGGTTCCTGACCCCAAGTTTTCATCGCAAACAAAAGATAAGTTGGTTTCTTCAGAGGTTCGTCCTGTGGTTGAGGCGGCTGTCAGTCAAGGGCTGCAAACCTGGTTTGAAGAAAATCCAACCCACGCAAAAGCCATTATCATGAAAGTTTTGGAGGCCGCAGCGGCACGTGATGCTGCCCGGCGCGCGCGTGAGCTAACCCGGCGTAAAGGGGCTTTAGACCTGGCTTCTCTTCCTGGTAAGTTGGCTGATTGCCAAGAACGTGACCCCAGTCTCAGTGAAATTTTCATTGTTGAGGGGGACTCAGCGGGTGGTTCGGCCAAGCAGGCGCGTGACCGAAAATTCCAAGCCATCTTACCGATTAAGGGAAAAATCCTTAACGTTGAACGGGCTCGTTTCGATAAGATGCTGGCATCAGCAGAAATTGGAACCCTTATCACAGCCCTTGGTACTGGCATTGGTCAGGAAGAGTTTTCTGTTGATAAAATTCGGTATCACAAAGTCATTATCATGACCGATGCTGACGTTGACGGAAGCCACATTCGCACATTGTTGTTAACTTTCTTTTATCGTCAAATGCGCCCTTTAATTGAGCGGGGGTACCTTTATATTGCTCAGCCGCCTTTGTATCGCCTAAAACGGGGCCAGTCAGAGGTTTACTTAAAAGACGATAAAGCCCTAGAAACTTATTTGTTGGATTCAGCCTGTGCTGATGGCAGCCTAAGGCTAGCGAATGGTACCGTCATAGCAGGCCAAGACTTAAGGCAATTTGCCGATGTTATGATGCGGGCACGAACAGCGTTCAACAGCTTAAACCGTCGTTTTAGCAATATTTATCTTTTAGAGCAGTTGCTGTTTAGTGGTTATTTTGACCAGCCGTTTGATGCGGGACAGTCAGCGGGATATTGCCAAAGCCTGCAATCGCACCTTCAAACCGCTGAAAGAACAAAAGCTAAGTGGGTTGTTAAGACGAAAGATGAGGGGTTGCTGGTTGAAAGAACGCTGTCAGGTGTTCAAGAAAGTTGGTTGATTGATTCAACCCTATCAGCTCTGCCAGAGATAAAAAACCTGTTGAACCTGAAAAGTCAGCTGAAGGAGGTTTTTGAACAGGCGTGTACGTTTGAACCCCGTTCGAAAGATGGCCTGGCCATAACCGTTATGGGGCCCCTTCAATTTGGCGAAGCCTTGTTAGAACAGGGTCGCAAAGGCGTTGTCATTAACCGTTATAAAGGTTTGGGTGAAATGAACCCTGGACAGCTTTGGGAAACCACCCTTGACCCGCAGGTGCGAACCTTATTGCAGGTTAAATTAAATCATCTGGAAGAGGCAGAGAAAATCTTTTCAACATTAATGGGTGATGTGGTCGAACCACGGCGTGAATTCATTCAAACCAATGCGTTAAAGGTTGTTAATTTGGATGCTTAAGTCTTAATATTCCCCGCTCCTTTGTCCCTCCGTTTTCACGAAATGACTAGTTAAGGCTGAGGGGGTCTGTCCTAATCTCTTGAATGAAAATCGCCACCGTTTCACGTAAATACTGATTGACTTTTTCTGTTTCATTGATAAGTAATGCTTAAAGCAATTTTTTATGAAAGAGAAGAAATGAAAAAAATAGATTACTAATGGGTTTGTTATTAACCTTCTGTTTCGTCATGCAGACGACAGACGCAATGGGTATGCCTCCGAAGAAGAAGAATAGAGGAGCCGCTAAGGCTGCTCATAAGGTCGATTCTAAACCCAAAGCTGATGACATTGAAAAAGAACGTCAAGCTGAAGCTGCACGAAAAGCTAAAGCTGAGGCGGAGCGTCTTGAGAAAGAACGCCAGGCAGCTGACTTAAAGCGCCAAGAGGCCGCAGATAAAGGCCAGGTTAAAGGCGAGCAAACACACGTCCATTTTAGTAATCGCTCTGCTTTAAATGAGGATGGGACGTGGAAAGAGGGAATAGGAGAGCTTACGAGAGCTCAAGAAAAATGGTTGGTAAAAAATGGATGGAGATTACCCAGTGAATAATAACCGAGATATAGAACCATTCGATTGGGTTAACCAAAGCTGTAAAGAGCCTTGGAAGGAAGCTTTTAAGTCAATACACTTTGATCACTTTGAAAAATATAAAGCAGATAAGTTACAGGGAATACATTTGCTGGATTATGCCTTCTTTGTGTTAACAGAAGCATGTAGAGTAACTGGCAATGTTCTTGATAAGACTTTTAGGCCTTTAATATATCTACCCTTAGGCTCTTCTCAAGAAATAAGAAAATGGGACGAAAAAAACTGGGAAAGTTTAGGTAATGACTATGAACCTCCCTCTCTCTATATCCTTACCATAAAGGATGTATTTGATTTATATGTAGAAGAATATAAATGCCCCGTGGCGATACCATTTCAGTCAAAAATTCCTGTGGTAGGTATTTTTCGATGTTCCCGTAGCCCAGAGGAAATGAAGAACTCATGGGAATTTAGTTCGGGTGTTTATTTGTATCGGAAAGAAGATTTTTAGGGTTTAAATCTATTCGTGATATAAATTTTATGGACCAGGACTACCATTGGAGTAATGATAATGCAGTTAAGACTTTTAACCATAGATAGTTTTTGATATAATGCCCTGAGGTTTTTTAGAAGGAAGGGGCCTAGTTATGGCGAAATGTAAATTTTGTG
>CAIVFQ010000138.1 GCA_903905285.1 uncultured Alphaproteobacteria bacterium | reverse complement strand
GTGACGAGATCATCAATAACTACATCGACAATCATACAGATGCTCACAAAACAGATAATTTGCATAACTTATCTTTAGATTGACCGCGACTTCCAGTCTAGATAGCAACCTGCCAGCTTCAGCTGGCTGTCATTGAGTTGAGGTGAATGAAGCGTTTGCCCTTGTGTCCATGGTCGTTATGAAAGACCTGGGAATTCCGCGTGAAAAGATGAATTGTCACGGGGGTGCCTGTGTTCTGGGTCACCCCATTGGTAGCAGTGGTGCCAGAATTGTCGTAACACTGGTTCATGCCTTGATTCAAAAGGGCCTAAAACGGGGGATTGCTGCCATTTGTATTGGCGGTGGGGAATCCACAGCCATCGCCGTAGAAGTCGTCTAAAAAATTACGAGGTCCTAGGAATTAATTTCATGAAGACAGGTTCTTAAGTATTTGTTAACAATCTCACCCTATTTTATTTTTAAGATAATTTTTAAGGGGTAACGTTGATGCTTGGGAAAAATATTATTTTCTTATGGGTGTTGTGTCATTGCTTCTCGGCGCACTCAACAGATCAGTGTGTTTCAGGAACGGCAGAGGAGGAAGACAAACAATTGAGTGTCGAGATTTCAAAGCTAACACGAGCCGTAAAAGGCAAGGAAGATACAAAACCTTATATAGACAGTCTTATAGAAACGGCTCTTAATACCCCTTATTCCACATTACAGTTTATTCAAAAGACTTTATTTTCCCTTAAACATCACCGTTTGAATTTAACCCAGATACAAGCTGATCAGCTGTTGTCATTTGTTGGCCTATTAGAATCCTTTCAAACTGAGTCTCTGAAGCGTGGTACGCCGCTTCCGTATAGATTCCTACAACCGATAAAAAGGCGCGGGATGATTTGGAAGGAAGGATTTTGGAGCTTATAAAACTTGACGGGGGTTAATTTTCTGGATTCATCATTACCCAAGCGGTGCCTAGATTAGCGCCATCTTCTCCAGCCACAGTTGCCGTTCCTTCGTAAAATTGCGTATATTTTCTAGAAAAGATAACGTTTTCTGTGATGGGGAAATAGGTTGAAACCCTGAAGGTGACGGGGCGAGAGGGATCATCGATCAGGCCCGGATCTCGTCGATGGGCGTAAGCTGCAAGTGCGTATCTGACTTGGGTGTGTTCCTTGATTGTTATCTCCAGTTCAGAAACCCAGGGAAAAGCAAGATCATATTTTTTCGCATCTGAAAATTTTGTCAGTCGTATCCGATATGGTCTTACCCATTTTGATGGCGTAGGGGGAGGCGCAGGGTTATTGAGCGCAAGAATCTCAGAAACGCTGTAAGTCGAAGCAACGTCTTGCGGTAACAGTCCTGTAAAAAATTTGCCCATCCCCATGAGGCCCATGTTGGATCATCGGTGTCTTGTCCTATTGGATTGGGAATAACTTTATTCCAAACAGTAGAGCAGTGAAAAGAAGAGCCTGCGTATTTCCCTTTTTCAAACTGCAAAACGATCCAGTTTCCATTGTACAGAGAAACGTCTCCCAAAGAAGGAGAAAGAGCATGGCCTCTGTCTTCTAAGAGTCTTTGCGATCTATCAAAAAAATTGTTCTCTAAAAGAGTTGACATGACAGAAGAAAAACGACCTCTGCGTGAGCAGTTTGAAGAAGGAGGCGCTGCTTTTATCATTCCACAGTCTATCAACAATAGACCTTCATTACCAAGAAGCTGATATTCCGTTTGAAATTGACGAGGAAGAGAGTCCCTGTTTTTTGCTGTCAAGTTGACAGACCAGTTTGTGACTTTCAAGCGGGGAAGGTCATATTCAACTTCTTCTAATTGTGTTTCTGATCCAGAATCTTTTTCAGAATCTTTTGACTCCTCTTTTTTTGCGGTCAAGACGGGCCCGACGTATCCTCCGCCAAACCCTTCCAGAACAACGCCTCGTTCGTCTAGAAAATTGACACCAAATGTATAGCTATAGGGCCATATGGTTTTCCTACCATCAACCTCATAACGCCATAGGAACAAGTCTCCCTTTCCCGTGATGGCGTATTGATGTCCAGGTTGCCCGACTTTTCCTTTGTATAGGGGTGGATAGGGAATGGGGGCGCCGGCGCTCTCCATTTTCCAAAGGGGATCTTTTCAGTCGTTGGTACAAGTGGATGAGCTGCTATTTGAAAAAATTCTGTTGAGGGTTTGTTCCATGAAAACGACGCCACACTTTGCATTACAGCTTGGAGAGCTTGATCTTCGCCACCATAGGTGTTGGTTGCATTGTAGAGAACGCCGTGTTCTCCTGGAAATCCAAATTGAAAAATGCGGTATCCTATCCTGTCTGTTCCGAAGTATTATTGTTAACAATAGCTGTCTCAAATGAACATTTTGCGCCAGATTCTGATGTTGAAAGTCTTCCAAAACCAAAGAAACCGAAAGTTTCTTCATGACCTGCTGGGTATAATATATCAGGAACCCGCAAGTAGGAGAGATTTCCTGAGGGGGCCGGAATAAAATCTCCTTTAGGATCGACGTTTGAAGCTTGGGAGCTCGGAATAGGCATGACACTTAAGGAGGCCCATAGGATCAATTGGGAATAAAATTTTCAATTATTTTTTCAGGTCTGTGCCCTTATGGTAGGCGGGACCATACTGGTGAGCTGCAGAAACCACAAAAATAAATCCATAATTCTGTTAAAAAACTTTTCCTTGAAAAACAAGCAAGGGTTTGGGATCATCATTCATAAAAATTTTAGATAAAAGTAAGGTTGTAGATATGCCCTTCAAGGCCTTGGGCGCTCACGATGGTGACAATCGTTTATGGTCAGAAATTCAAGCAACGTATCGTTTAACCGAAGCAAAGGCTGTGAATCGCTTTTTAGGTAAGACGTTGTTTGGTGATGATGAACAACTCAAAGTCCAACAGATGGCAATCCAACTTATTAATGGTGTGCGACAGCAAAAGCCAAAAAGCCTAAGCGTTGAAGGGTTCTTGCAAATGCATCAGCTCAGTTCGCAAGAGGGGTTGGCATTGATGTCGCTGGCGGAGGCGCTGCTAAGAATTCCTGACAAATCTACCAAGAATCATCTGATTCGGGAAAAGGTTTCCGAAAGCAATTGGCCCACGAAACAAAATGACCCTTTCATTGCGCGTTTGGCGAATCTTGGGTTGCTTGCAACCAGCAAAATTCTAAATTTTGGGCTGGGGTCGCATAAAATCATTTCCACATTAACGTCGTTGGTACGTCGTTTTGGGGAACCCCTTATTCGACAACTTATGGCTCAGGCCATGAAAATCATGAGCCAGCAATTCATCACCGGCGAAACCATGACGCAGGCTTTGAAACGGGCGCATACTCTACAAGAAAAAGGCTATCGTTATTCTTACGATATGCTGGGCGAAGCGGCTAGAACGCAAAAAGACGCCTTGCGTTATCTAGAATCATATCAGCAGGCAATTGCCGAAATCGCCACCACTGTCGCGAACGATGGGAAGCAGGTTTATGACAGGCCTGGTTTGTCGGTAAAGTTGACAGCGTTGCATCCCCGATTTAAATGGACGCAAAAAGATCGCGTTTTTGCCGAGATTGTTCCCGTGCTGGTTGACTTGTGTCAACGGGCGAAACAAGCAGGTATTAGTATAACAATCGATGCTGAGGAATCAGAACGTCTGGAACTATCGCTTAAAGTTATTGAACAGGTTTTTGCGCACCCTGACCTGAAAGACTGGGAAGGAATGGGACTTGCTGTTCAAGCGTATCAAAAACGCGCACCGGCGGTTATTGACTGGCTTATTGGTTTAGCAAAGACCTATCAAAAACGGTTGGGTGTTCGCCTTGTGAAGGGGGCGTATTGGGATTCGGAGATTAAACGTACCCAAGAAAATGGGTTAACGGACTATGAGGTCTACACACAAAAAGTCTATACTGATATTTCCTATTTAACGTGTGCTGATCAGCTGTTTCAGGCGGCTGATTGGGTTTACCCACAGTTTGCAACCCATAATTCTTACACCTTATCTGCTGTTTACCAGTTGGCGCAAAAGTATGGTGTGAGGCAATACGAATTCCAACGATTACAAGGCATGGGAGAAGCCCTTTACCAGCAGATAACAGAAAACTCTGATTATGCCGTTCCCTGCCGTATTTATGCGCCTGTGGGGGCTTACCGTGACTTGCTGGCTTATTTGGTTAGGCGGTTATTAGAAAATGGAGCCAATAGTTCGTTTGTGAATCAGATTTATGATTCCGCGTATTCCTTAGAACATCTAACAGTCAATCCATTTTTTGTGGCTAATCAATTACAAGGTCAACCGCATCCCAAAATTCCTTTGCCAAAAGATTTATTGTTACCGGTGCGTCCCAATTCTGAAGGGGTTGATTTATCTGATTCGGTTGTGGCGCAAAATTTAGAAGATTATGTTCAAAAACAAACCATAAAACCTTTTGTTGCTCCTGATTTAACTGACCAGCAGCTTCATCGAATTTTAGACCTATCATGTCAAAGCTTTGAAAAATGGCGCAAAATCCCTGTGGAAGAACGGGCCCAGGCGCTTGAGCGGTTAGGTCAGTTGTTACAAAAAAACATGGCACCATTAATTGCTTTATTGGCTAAAGAGGCGCACAAGACCCTGGAAGATGGGGTTGCCGAAGTTCGTGAAGCCATAGACTTTTGCACTTATTACGCTAATCAAGCGCGTTCTTATCAAGAAAGCCCTGTTGTTCTGCCGGGCCCCACGGGTGAGCTAAATCAGCTGAGTTATCAAGGAAGGGGTGTGTTTGTTTGTATCAGCCCTTGGAATTTCCCGCTGGCCATATTCATTGGTCAAGTAACGGCTGCATTGGTTTCTGGTAATACGGTGATTGCTAAGCCAGCGGCTTTAACCCCTCAAATCGCTAAATTTGCCGTTGAGCTGGCCTATCAGGCGGGAATTCCTAAAGATGTTCTCCATCTTGTGACAATGCCGGGTGTGCAGTTGTCGAATAGCCTGTTAACCGACCCCCGAATTGCCGGTGTTGCCTTTACGGGTTCCACTGAAGCAGCGCGTCATATTAACCAGGTGTTAGCGGCAAAACCAGGCCCTATCGTTCCATTTATTGCTGAAACGGGTGGCATTAATGCGATGATTGTTGATTCATCAGCGTTGTGGGAGCAGGTGGTCGATGACGTGGTTATCTCGGCCTTTCACAGTGCGGGGCAGCGATGTTCATGCCTAAGATTATTATTAGTTCAGCAAGAGGTCGCTGATGAAATTTTAGCCATGCTGAAAGGGGCAATGGCAGAATTAAAACTGGGTGACCCTGGCTTTCTGTCAACCGATGTCGGTCCTGTCATCGATAAAGACGCTTACGATTATTTAACGGCCTATGTGACTCAGCTTGAACAATCGCCCGATACGGCGCGGCTGCTTTATCGCTGTGACCTTCCCGTTGACTTGGCCGATGGCAATTATGTGGAGCCCCAAGTATGGCAATTAAATTCAGCGAAAGATTTAACACAAGAAGTGTTTGGCCCCATTCTGCATGTGGTGCGGTACCGTGGTGATCATCTTGATCAAGTTTTGAAAGATATTAATGCCAAGGGCTATGGCCTGACCTTGGGGCTTCATACCCGCTTGGAAACAACCGTTCAGCAAGTTTGCAGCGAAGCAAGGGTTGGCAACATCTATGTTAACAGGCATATGACGGGTGCTGTTGTGGGTGTGCAGCCGTTTGGGGGGCAAGGTTTGTCAGGAACAGGGCCTAAGGCTGGTGGGCCGAATTATTTATTGCGGTTTATGGTTGAAGTTGCCTTTAGCCAAAACACAACCGCAAACGGGGGAAATGCCACTTTATTGGCCAGCATTTAAAATTCATTGCAAAATGATTTAATTTTAGTAAAATATTAGATAGGTGATATTTATCTGGAGTTCTGTCGATGCAAAAAGCTGCTGTAGTTTTAATAATCGTTATGATAAATCTCCTGTTTTTAAAAGGTTGCCCTGTTATGGCCAAGCAAGAGGAGGCAGCGGTTGCTTCTCCTCCTGCTCCATCGTCCTCAGTAAAGTTAAAAAAATTTTTAACGCTAGCGTTGCTTTTGTCAGAAGGTAAACACTCAAGAAAAAAAGGCGTGCATTATTTTCTTCAGCCTTCCAGGAAAATAAATAAAAAGACAACGCCGCCTTAAATAACCTGCCATTTTAGTCGTGCGTTAATTGCATCGAAGCCTTGAGGTAATTTTGCTTTTCTTTCTTTTTGTAAACCGCTACTCCAATAGATGGAAAGACATGGATGAAAAGGTTGGGCTTTAAAAACCTTACGGAGTTATCTTCTTTAGGGAAATAAAACTCCGACCTTTTCTTCTTTTCTTGGTAGTTTCAATCCTCCGCAACTCTTGCGAAGGGGCGATTTTCCTTTTGATTTTCTTGCAAAACTTGTGTACAAAATTCCTAGAGTATGTCATACCGATTCAATAAGTTATTTTTCTGCACTTCTTTGGTAAAACAAAAGCATGAATGCTCGGTATTTTAAAGTTTAAACCAGGGTAATCTTTAAGGAATCTAAGATGGATTGGGATAAGTTGCGTGCGTTTCATGTCGTTGCCAGATGTGGAAGTTTCGCTAAAGCAGCACAAGAGTTTCACTTGTCTCCTTCGGCTGTTAGTCGCCAGATTGCTGATATTGAACACAGCCTGGGTATCAGTTTATTTAATCGTCATCCGCGCGGGCTCACGTTAACGGGATCAGGTGAAATTCTTTTCCAGAATACGGCCGAGGTCCTAGAAAAGCTGCGCGAAACAGAAATGCTTCTAAAAAGCGACCGTAATGAACCTAAGGGTTTGCTACGTGTGGCGACAACCTTTTCCTTAAGCAATTCTTGGTTAACGCAGTATTTAAAAGGGTTTTTCGAGCTTTATCCCGAAATTCAATTAACAATTATCGGTAACGATGATGAATTGGATTTGCAAATTCGCCAGGCCGACGTGGCAATTCGCACGGCTCTGCCTCATCAGCCCGAATTGGTGCAAATTTACTTAACAACGTTCCACTTAAGGTTATACGCCTCTAAAGAATATTTAGAAAAATTTGGCGTGCCTAAAGATCCGGAAGATTTAGATCATCACCAATTATTGGTTTATGGAGATGATGCTCCTAACCCATTTGGTAACATTAATTGGCTTTTGCATTTTGGTTCTAAAAAAAATCAACCGCCGCGCGTTCCTTTTTTGCGCATCAATTCAGCCTATGGATTAAGAAGATGTGCCGAGGCAGGGCTGGGGATTGCTGCAATTTCTAAGGAATATGCGATTTCTGAATCCTCTGATTTAGTCGTTATACCGAATTTTGTTGGACCTTCTGTCAAAATTTACTATGTTTATCCTAAATCTTTACAAAAATTTAAAAGGGTTACTGTTCTAGGGGATTTTTTAAAGCAAACTTTAGAAAAAGAAAATCCTGAACAAGACCCAGATGATTAGGGCCGAAAAAAAAGAGTATGCTATTGGGTCGCCTTCGAATTAATAAACAGGTTGTCTTTGCGACATTAGGTAATTGCCTAGAATGTTATGACGTCACCTTGTACAGTTTTTTTGCAACGTTGCTTGCGCCGTTGTTTTTTCCTTCAGATAATCCTGGTCTATCTTTGTTGGCCAGTTTTGCAGCTTTTGCTTTGGGCATGGCTATGCGACCTTTGGGGGGAATCGTTTTTGGTCATGTCGGCGATAAATATGGCCGCAAGTACGCCTTAAAAACATCCTTGTTTCTAATTGTCATACCAACATTGGTTATTAGTTTGCTGCCTACTTACCAAGAAATTGGGGTGACAGCCCCTATTGTTTTGGTTAGTTGTTTGTTGTTGCAAGGGCTATGTGTTGGCGGCGAATATTCTGGTGCCTCTGTATTTGTGGTTGAGCATACCAAGAAAAATAGGCCTGGTTTTTGGGGGGCTGTTCTGATTTCATCGGGGTTTTTGGGTAGCTTAATCGGAACACTGATGGGGTATTTCTTTACAAAATATTTTGATCCCAGCTGGGGTTGGCGTTTCCCCTTTCTTATTGGGGGTGTTGTCGGATTGGTTGGATTCCATCGTTCCTATAAATTGCAGGAAACCCCTGATTTTCAAAAAATTCTTGATGAAAAATTAACCATTACAAGGCCGCTGTTAACGATTTTAAAAAAGTATCCTTTGAATTTTGTGTGCGTTATTTGTGTCGGTGGTGCGTCGTTCATTCCTGTTTATGCGGGAACGACTTACTTAGGTTCTATCTTGTCGCAAGATTTGAATCTTGCCCATTCACAAATTATGCTTTTCTACAGCTTAGCTATGATTATTTATTTGGTCTGTTTACCGATTATGGGCGCCTTAGGCGATCGTTTCGGTGCTAAAAGAATGATGGTCATGGGGGCTGTTGGTATGGTTGTTTGTTCGTACCCTTTGTTTTGTTTGTTAGAGTCACGAACCGTAACAGCGGTTATCGTTACCCAAATTGTTTTGTCGTTTCTTAATACGGTCTTTTCAGGGCCTTCCTTATTGTTTAAAGCGGGTTTGTTTCCAACCACCGGTCGTCATAGTGCTTTGGGTGTTGGGTATAATTTAGGGGGCGCTATCTTTGGTGGCACTGGTCCCTTGATTTGCGCTGCCCTTGTTGGGTGGACGAATGATTATCGGTTGGCAGGCTTGTATGTTGCCCTTGGAGGGGTATTAGGGTTGATAGGCGTTTGTCTGGCACGCAAGGTTGACTATAGTTTTGAAAAACAGGTCGATCATGTGACGACAGTGAATCGACTGGCCGCCTAAGTTTATTTTAATTCAACATCGCTGTTAATTGAAAAGTTTTTTGGTTTTGCTTCTGTCGGAAGTAAAATACCCAAAAAAGGGTTATGCATCATTTTCCCTCAACTTTCTAAAAAATAACATCAGGGCAACTTCATCAAAAATGAAGAAGCTTCACGCATACACCCAATGAATTTCGGAATATGGATTCGAAAATAAGACCTGAGCGCCCGGAGTGCACAGAGGAGCCCATGAGAGCAGCCAGAGTCCGCGATTTTCGGAAAACAGATTTCGAAAGACGAAGAGTATAAACGATTTGTTAACCATTTTGCTTTATGGTTGAACATGGTGGAGCTAGAAACATCCGAATATGTCGGGTGCGTGATTGGGGTTTCATAAAAGCCCCCCTTGTTTTTAAAACAGGGTTGCCTTGTATGCAGTGATGGAGCGCTTTGTCACTGTAGACGAATTTTCATCGGGGTGGAACCCGGTGCGAAGATGTGCCCAAAATCGCAAGATTTTGAGGCAAAGGGAGAG